>CAIJOE010000100.1 GCA_903822245.1 uncultured Actinomycetes bacterium | reverse complement strand
GCAAGCGGCTCATAATCGCTGTGTCGCCGGTTCAATTCCGGCTCCCGCTACCAGAATTTTCGAATAAGGCTAGGTTGAAGTAACCTAGCGGTCTTGATTAACTAGAAGGAGCACGAGCATGGCAAGTAAGAGCGCGGATGTACGCCCAAAGATCACTATGGCCTGCGTAGAGTGCAAAGAACGTAACTACATTACAAAGAAGAACCGTCGTAACGATCCAGATCGTCTTGAACTTAAGAAGTTCTGCCCACGTTGCAAGTCTTCACAGCTTCACCGCGAGACTCGCTAACCAATGCTTGATCCCGATCTAATCGGGCGCACCTTTACCGGTGATAAAAGCGTAAAGGTATCTCAAGAGAGCATCACAAAATTTGCCGCTGTTATTGGCGAGCCAAATTTAGATTGTGCTCCTCCCACTTTTGCAATCTCAATTTCCTTAGATCAATCCCAAAAACTGCTACAAGATAGTGGCTTGGATTGGACTCGGGTTGTTCACGGTGAACAAAAGTTTGAAATCCTGCGCCCAATAGTTGCTGGCGATGATTTGCTTTGCTCTTCAACAATCGAGACTCATCGAGTAGTTGCGGGAAATGAAATTGTTTCAGTTCGCTCCGATCTTCATTCAGGTTCAGATTTAGTAGTTTCCACCTGGTCAACGTTGGTTGTGCGCGCATGACTCTGACCCTTGGCCAAGAGCTGGCACCAAAAAGCTATTCAATTAATCGCGCGCTTCTAAAGCAATATGCCGATGCAAGTGGCGATCAAAACCCAATTCACCAAGATGAAAGCTTTGCTAAATCTGTCGGGCTTGCAGATGTAATAGCCCATGGCATGTTTACGATGGCACTTGCTGGGAAGTATCTTTCAGAGCTTGCTGGTTCTGGCAGCGTGAAAGAGTTCTCCGCAAAATTCATTAAGCCAGTGGTAGTTCCAGCTGGTGTAGATGTGGAACTTGTAGTCTCTGGGAAAGTCTTGGAACTAGAAGGCGGACTAGCAAAGATTGAACTCACGGCAATGTGTGGGCAAGTAAAAGTATTAGGTATGGCCAAGGGCGTAATAAAACTCTCATGAGCGTGCCGCTGAAGGTCTATAAGCGAATTGGTGATCTTCGTAATTTATCAAAAAAGGATTTCACTGCCACGGTCTTGATCTATACGGATGGTTTTATTCAAGACACCGTTACTTGCATCAATGCCACAAAAGCCAATGTTGGCGAAGATATTGCTATTTACCTTCTTATCTCTGGCTCACCAGACATGGTTGGACTAGAAAGCATTCAAGATGAGCGCACCTATGTAGTTCAAATAACCGAAGGCGTTGGCTGGGGCGAAGGGATAAATGCACTAATCAAACTGGCCAACTCCAAGGATGTAATCATTATGGATCCTTCAACGAATTTAACAGGCGATGCAATTTCCCCAGTCCTTGCAAAATTAAACGAGGGGGTATTTTGCGCCGTAGGCTGGAAAGGTGGCTTAATCAATATTGCCGATGAATGGCGAAGTGTCGATGACAAAGGCCCAGGTGAAGTAGATGTGCTCTTTAGTTATTTCTTTGCGGTAAATAAAGATGCCGCTTTAAGTGTGAACCTATTTAATATTCGCGCCGTTTATTACCGCAATGCTGACATTGAATTTTCTCTTCGCCTGCGTCAAGGCCAAGGCCGACTCTGGCAGATGGAGCTTCCACTTAAGCAAGAGCGCCATCACGGCTATTACGACACCGATGAAGCCTTTCGCGATGAACAGTCAAAGAAGAATTACGATCGGATTTTAGATCGCTTCCGCGGTAAGACTGAGATCTTGATTGAACGAAGGTAGCCTTAGACCATGAGCACTGAAAATCTCTCAGACTTCACCACTCTCAAAGTTGGTGGGCCAGCAAAGAATTTGGTGCACGTTAAAAGCGAAGAAGAATTTATTGCAGCTGTTAGGGCCGCAGATGCTTCCAAGACCCCTCTTCTTATTTTGGGTGGTGGCTCCAATGTTTTGATAAGTGATCAAGGTTTTGATGGCACCGTTATTTGTGTTGAGACTAAAGGTAATTCATTTGTAATTGATGCTTGCAGCGGTGGCACTTTGACCGTTAGTTCTGGTGAGGATTGGGATGAGTTTGTTGCCTTCACTATTGAAAAACAGTTGGCAAACCTGGAATCGCTAAGTGGAATTCCCGGAACAGTCGGAGGAGCACCAATTCAAAATATCGGAGCATATGGCCATGAAGTGGCTGAAGTAATTGCCCGGGTGCGCACTTTTGATCGCACGCTTGGTGAAATAAAAAGTTTTGCAGCAAGTGAATGTGAGTTTGGCTATCGCACTTCAAAGTTTAAGAAAGAAGCTGGGCGTTACGTAATTTTAGATGTCACTTTTCAGCTTCGCCGAGGCGAAGAATCTCTGCCAGTTCAATACAGCGAACTTGCTAAAGAGTTGGGCGTTGAGATCGGCGCCAGAGTTCCAATTGCAAAACTTCGCGAGGTGGTTTTAAAACTACGAGCAGCTAAAGGAATGTTGGTTGGTGGCGGAATTAATTCAGCTGGTTCCTTCTTTACTAATCCGATTCTCTCTGCAGCAGATGCAGCAAAACTGCCGGTTGATGCACCGAAGTGGCCACAAAGTGATGGCAAAGTAAAGACTTCTGCAGCTTGGTTAATGGAACATGCTGGCGTGGAAAAAGGATTTAAATTAGCCGGTGCTCAGATATCGCCAAAGCACGTCTTGGCACTTTCTAATTCTGGTGACGCTACCGCAGCAGATTTAATTGCCTTGGCCAAAGATGCGCGCGCAAAAGTTTTAGAAAAGTTTGGGATTAACTTAGAACCTGAAGTTCAGTTTGTTGGCGTGACTATTTAGCTTCAGCTAAAAGCTTTGCAACACGAGTAATACCTTCGACGATATCTTCATCGCTTAGGGCATATGAAAAGCGTAGGTATCCAGAAGGTCCAAATGCTTCTCCTGGAACAGCTGCAACTTCTACCTCTTCAAGAATAAGTGTTGCAAGTTCTGCTGATGTTTGTGGACGCTTGCCACGGATTTCTTTTCCAAGAACTCCCTTTACTGATGGATAAACATAGAACGCGCCAGTTGGGTTTGGGCATTGCACACCAGGAATCTCATTTAGCATTTTTACAATTAACTTACGGCGACGATCAAAAGCCACACCCATTTCATGCACGGCAGTTAGGTCACCAGTAAGGGCAGCAATAGCTGCGCGCTGGGAAATATTTGCCACATTCGATGAGAGGTGTGATTGCAGATTTGTTGCTGCTTTGATTACATCCTTTGGACCGATCATCCAACCCACTCGCCATCCAGTCATGGCATAAGTCTTAGCAACGCCATTTAGAATAATTGTGGTGTCAGCTAATTCCGGAACGATTACTGGAAGTGATGGGGCGCTTGCCCCGTCATAGCGAAGGTGTTCATAGATCTCATCAGTTATGACCCAGATGCCATGCTTTAGCGCCCATTGGCCAATTTCTTTTACTTGCTCTGGTGAGTAAACCGACCCAGTTGGGTTTGAAGGTGAACAAAATAGAAGCACCTTTGTCTTATCAGTGCGAGCTGCTTCTAGTTGATCTACGCTGACACAATAGTTTTGCGTTTCATCGGCAAATACTTCAACTGCAATTCCACCAGCAAGCTTGATGCACTCTGGATAGGTGGTCCAATAAGGAGCGGGAAGAATTACTTCATCACCTGGGTCCACGATTGATGCAAATGCTTGATAAACAGCTTGCTTACCACCATTGGTAACTAGTACTTGGTCAGCATTGATTACATAATTTGAATCGCGCAAAGTCTTAGCAACAATTGCATCACGCAGTTCTGGAAGCCCTGGTGTTGGTGAGTAGCGATGATTTGCTGGTTTGCTAGCTGCATCTTGCGCGGCTTTAACAATGTAATCAGGAGTTGGAAAATCTGGTTCACCTGCGCCAAAACCAATGACTGGGCGACTTGCAGCTTTTAGGGCCTTAGCCTTTGCATCAACAGCCAAAGTGGCCGACTCAGCGATGGCTGCGATCCGGCGTGAAATTCTTGGTTTTGCGCTCATAGAAGGCGAGTATGCCACCTCAGTTTTACTAACTCCCACCCTCACCTCTAGACTCCCGTTTCTGGCGCTTGCAGTAGGTCATGATGACGCACGTCTTCATGGTCGAAGTAACGCTTGAAGGGCAGTAGCTCAACTGGCCAGAGTTCCGGTCTCCAAAACCGGCGGTTGGGGGTTCAAGTCCCTCCTGCCCTGCAAGATGTTTTATTAGTTGATTAGAAATAGAAAGAGGTAGCGCAAGTGGTTGTTGAAGTACACAACAACCAATTAGCCGAAGAGAAGCTTGGCTTCTTCGGTCGCATCAACCTGTTCTATCGACAAGTTATTGCCGAACTTAAGAAAGTTGTTTGGCCAATTCGCAATCAATTAACAACATACACCGCAGTGGTTCTAGTTTTCGTAGCATTCATCATCGCCGTGGTTTCACTTCTTGACGTTGTGTTGACCAAGGTTGTTTTCTGGGTATTTGGATAAGGGGGAGTAAAGATGTCACTTGATAATGTAGACGCGTTTGAAGCAGCACTTGCTCAGTCCGATGCCGCACTTAATGAAGCCAATGCGCTCGCAACTCAGATTGCAGAATCTGTAGTCGCTGACGAAGCAATTGGTTCAGTAGAGGCTATTGAAGCAATTGAGTCAGAGGTTGATGCTGAACTTGCTGAAGAAGAGAATGATCCAAATGCAGAATTCCGCCGCGCACTTCGCAGTGCTCCTGGCGATTGGTATGTAGTTCACTCATACGCAGGTTATGAGAAGAAGGTAAAGGGCAACCTTGCCAACCGTATTACCTCTCTTAATATGGAGGATTATATCTTCCAGGTAGAAGTTCCAGAAGAAGAGATCGTTGAGATCAAGAAAGGCGAGCGCAAGCTTGTAAAGCGCAACGTTTTTCCTGGCTACGTTCTAGTTCGTATGGATCTAACTGATGAATCTTGGTCTTGCGTGCGTAACACTCCTGGTGTTACCGGTTTCGTTGGAAACGCACACCACCCAGCACCACTAACTCTTGCTGAAGTAGAGAACATCTTGGCTCCACGTCCAGTTAAGAAGGGCGAGAAGCTAGATATCAAGATGATTGATTTCGAGATCAACGAGTCCGTAACTGTTATGGATGGCCCATTTGCCACCTTGCCAGCAACGATCTCTGAGATCATGCCAGAGCAAGGCAAACTAAAGGTTTTGGTTTCAATTTTT
>CAIJOE010000099.1 GCA_903822245.1 uncultured Actinomycetes bacterium | reverse complement strand
TTCTTAGAGGAATCCTTAACAATTGCGTAGGTCAAGCCTGAAACTATTGCCAAGGAAAATACCAAAGTCACTGCAATTATTACGCGCTTGATCTTGCGGCGGCGCACTTTTGCAAAGACGATCTGGGAAAGATCGCGGTTTTCTAAAACACCAAGTGCCATCCAGTTTATTTCACGGCGGATTAATGGATCGATATCACTCATTACTCTTCCACCACCTCTCCATAAACAACTTCGGTCTCACTTCTTATCTCACCAAAAATTGAAGGCGAAGATATCGACTTCTTGATTGATTTCTCAAATTCTGGAACTAAGTCTAGGTGGGCGGCAACTGCAGCTTTCCCACGAGCAAGGTGGGAGGCGGCTGTGCCCATCGGAATTTCTAAGATTGTTGCTACTTCACGCAAGACCAGGCCATGTTCATAGATCAATACAAGCACCGCTCTTTGGACAGCAGATAAAGACTTTAGCGCTGATTGCACGAGCAATCTTTGCGCAACATCATCAGAGTGATCGGCGATATTGCGAATATTTTCAGCCAATTCCCAAGAAGTTTCTTTTTCATCTTTCTTTCGAAGCCACTTGCGTCGCATATCGGCATGCTTTGAAACCATTACCCGCATTACATATGCCTCTGGATTATCGTGGGCCTTTACTTTGCTCCAGCGGGTATAGACATCGGCTAGCGCTTCTTGCAAAACATCTTCAGCATTTTGGGTATCAAAGCAAATTACCCGCGCTGCTTTGAGTAGTGCAGATTGGCGCTCTTGCAGCCAAGCTGTGAACTCAATTTCATCGCGCTTACTCACAAGGACAGATTAACTGCTCTGATTAATTAACGTAATCCTCGCGGCGGGTCCAAATAATCAAGATGGTCAGCGAACAGACCAGGGTGAGCAATAGCGCTGGGAAATAGACGATGCGATCAATAATCACACCAATTGGGGGACTTCCCGGAAAGAGGCCGCGCAAACCAATTAGTGAAAAGGTTAGAGCAGCTGACCAGGTAAGGGCTGAAAGGGTTGGTGGACGCTTAGTACTTGCCACCATAAATGTCATCGTCATAACTGAGGTCAAACCAGTAAGCATTAAAACCAAAATAATCAAGGTTAAAAGCTTTGTTGAGTTTGATCTGTGGGCATTAAAGATTGAAGAGGTAAGGCCAGTGTTGTATTCAGCAACTGCAGCATCGACTGTTGATTTATTCTTTAAAGTAACTTCGGCAGTCTCATCAGTCCATAAAACGTGTTTCATTGTGATATCAAAGGTGTCAATTTTCTTGGTGTAATCCTGGGGCAAGATTGGTAGATCTTGGGTTTGACCTTTGTCATCGGTATAAGTTGCTGAGATTGGAATTTCAAAGGTGTAAGCATCAAATGGATACTTACTTATATTTGAATTAGCACTTACCTTCTCATCCACAGTCACATCAAAGCCGCCAACTGGAACTTGCTTCTTAAACTTATAGAGATTATCTCCAGTAGTACTTGCACCTAAAATTGCATCCACGTGAATTGACATGTCTTTAACTGGCATCCAACCGCTTCGATAGCGATAGCCAAGAGAATCATCTAGCGGCCATGGTTCGATGCGGGCCTTTGCTTCACCTTTAAGTGGATCAACTTCGGTGATCTGGGCATAGACATCCATGCGCTTTTGTTCCATCTGTGATGCAAGCTTGTCATCGATGGCATTGATTCCAGAATCATTGGTATGAGAAATGCCGATAATCGTGATGCCATAGACAAGCAGGATCACGGTAAAGCTGGCAAGAATTGTCTTGCCACCTTTGTGCATATTTTGGAATCGACTAATCATGAACTGAAAATATACGGCATTAATTAATTGGCGTCAGCAGTCCTAAAGAATGCAATAAATAAGCATCCCCAAATTAGTGCTGCGATTGCCACAATTACTTGCTCGATTACGCGTGGTGTGAGCGTGATTGAGATAGATGCTGCTGCAAAAAGCGCGGACAATAACCAAAGGCAGACTGCGGCGCGTCTGCGAGATAGGCCGGCGCGAATCAAGCGATGAGAGAGAT
>CAIJOE010000098.1 GCA_903822245.1 uncultured Actinomycetes bacterium | reverse complement strand
GGAGTTGGCCTTATCTCTCTCGCCTAAAGTGAAGGAATAAATCACCAGATACTTCTTCACGCGATATCTCATCAAATCCTTCGGTAATTTTTCGCAGGCTTACTTGATTTTCACCACTGGAAATACTGGTCTGGGTAATAAAAAGTTCATCGATAACATCGCCATCAAGCAATTCTTGAACTAGCTCTGGTCCGCCTTCGACCAAGATTTCTTCACCAAATTCATCCTGGATGCGCATCACCGCTTCTAGTGGCGAGATGTTCCATACGATGGCTAACGGATTATTTCTAACATCTTTTGGGATCTGATTGGTTGCACTCACGATAACAAGTTGTACTGGGGTTGTGGCATAGGGTTCAGTGCGAGCTGTGTTTCCACCGATTAAAATCGCTGAGATATTTTCGCGAAGTTTGTGAAAGCGCGCACGATCAGCCGCAGAACTTAATTCTTTGGAGCTTCCGTTTTTTGTGGTGGCGCCATCACTACCGATAACTAGATTTGCTTTGATTGCCACGGTCTAAAGGTAGTGTTGAACTGATGGGTGAGATAACCCATAAACAAGCGGGATTTAAGTGGTGGGACCTGAGAATATCTAGTTATTTGCGCTGAGATTGGCTTGCCAAATGCCCCCTTTGTTACCCTTCCATGATGAATTCGCGCAGAGTGGCACTTTCACTGACTTTGCTGACGCTACTTACCGGCCTGCTTCCAGTTTCGGCTTTTGCTGCGCCAAATCTGCAGGACGTGCGCGACAAAGTTCGCATCTTGCAACAAGATGCCTCTGCTGCAGCTGAAGCGGCGCAACAAGCCCAAGTGGACTTGAATAACTTAAACCGCACATTAGTAACGGTCCAAAGGCAAGCAGCAGCCGAAGCTCAAACTGTTTCTGCTTTCCAAAATTCTCTTGGGGCAATTGCTAGAGAGCAATACAAGACTGGCGGAATGAGCCAGAGCATGGAACTTATTTTTTCATCGGACCCGAAGCTTTTTCTTTCAGCCGCTGGATCTCTAGAGTCAGTAACCAAGCGACAATCACTACAACTTCGTCGTTATAGCGTGGCCAAGCAACGGTTAAATGCCACCACTCTTACCGTTAATGACAAAGTTGCCCTTGCCACAAAGGCAAAGGCTAGATACGAGGCTCAGAAGAAGTCGGCAAATGACAAATTAGATCAAGCGGAAAAACTTCTCGCTACCCTTACAAAGGCAGAGCGCGAACGGTTGGCGAAGTTGGAAAATGATCAAGAAAACGCAGATCAAGCTTCCTCACTTGCTGAAGCAGCAAAACTAAATTTGGGTTCTGGTCGCGGGGCAATCGCACTTCGATTTGCTTTAAAGCAAATCGGTGATCGATATGTCTTTGGCGCGGCGGGGATGACTTACTGGGATTGCAGTGGATTAACAATGCGCGCCTTTGCAACTGCCGGAGTTTCACTTCCGCATTCAGCTGCAGCACAGATGGGATACGGCAAGAAAATCGCCTACGACAAATTAAAGCCTGGAGATTTAGTTTTCTTTGGTCGTCGAAGGTATGTATCCCACGTCGGTATTTATTTGGGTAATGGTCGCATGGTCGATGCCCCACACTCAGGTTCGCGTGTGAAGATTGAGGGCTTTGGAAGATCTTTTGGTAGTGAGGTTTTCTATGGCGCCCGCCGCATCTGACAAACGGTCGATACTTTTAGTCACCAATGATCTAGGCCCAAGGGCAGGTGGCATTGAAACTTTCATTTTAGGTTTATTAGCTGAGCTACCCGGCAAAGATATTGTCCTCTACACCTCAAGCCAATTAGGTGATCGGGCGTTTGATCAGGAACTTTTAGAGCGACTTGGCGTAGTTGTAATTCGTGATCCAAGCAAAGTCCTGCTGCCAACTCCCAGAGTGGTTCGAGGCGTTAAAAAAGTGATGACCAAATATCAAAGTGAAGTGATTTGGTTTGGCGCAGCAGCGCCACTTGCATTTATGTCACCTGCTCTAAGGAGAGCCGGAGCAAAAAAGATTGTTGCGATAAGCCATGGCCATGAAGTTTGGTGGTCGAAAGTATTCCCTTTTAATCTGGCAATGCGCCGGATTGGAAATAGCGTAGATGTCTTAACTTATCTAGGTTCCTTCACCAGAGATGCGATGGTGCAAGCAGTTGGCAAGAAAGTTGATCTAGTTCAAATCGCACCTGGAATTTCAATTGATCATTTTCAGCCCGGTCCAAAACCTACCGATTTAGTTGCTAAATATGATCTGGCTGGAAAGCCGACTTTAGTTTGTGTTGGAAGATTAGTTCACCGTAAAGGTCAAGATAAATTAATCGAAGCTTTGCCTGAAATAATTAACCAAGTACCTAATGTAAGACTCTTATTAATTGGAACTGGTCCATATCTAAAACACCTTCAAGATCTGGTAGTAAAGCATCAAGTAAAAGAGAATGTAATATTTATTGGAAGACTTACTTACGATGAGCTACCAAGACATTTATTGCTTGGTGATGTTTTCGCAATGCCATCTCGCTCAAGATTTTTTGGATTAGAGGTTGAGGGCTTAGGAATTGTTTACTTGGAAGCAAGTGCTTGCGGTATTCCAGTAATTGCAGGAAATTCAGGTGGCGCCCCTGATGCGGTTAAAGTTGGACACACTGGCTATGTCGTGGATGGCACCAATCCAAAGGAAATCGCCGAGATTGCGATTAAGTTATTAACCCAGCCAGTTTTAGCAAAACAACTAGGCGCTCATGGCCGAGAGTGGGCAGTTTCCCAGTGGAGTTGGAAAATCTGGTCGCGCAAGTTTGCTGATCTACTAGCGCTTTAATAATCCGACTTCTAAAGCAACCGCGATAGCTTGCGTCCGGTTATTGACCTCTAGCTTGCGGTAAAGAGAAGCTGTATGGGTTTTAATAGTTGCTTCGGTTAGAAACAAAGATGTTGCCATTAATTTGGAGCTAAGTCCATTTGGTAAAAGTCGCAGAATCTCTAACTCTCTTTTAGTTAACTCATAGGAAGCCGCAGTTCTGCGCGCACTTGCCTCTAGGAAAGTTTTAGGAAATGCCAAGACTTCAGCTAGAGCGCTTTTAATCTTTTGACTTAAACCATCGTCAGGAAAGGTTTCCACTTGTCTTTGACAGATCCCAATCAACTCACGAATAGCAATTGAAAATATTGGGGCGCCCTTTGCTTGGGTGGCAATAACCTCTTCGCGCAACAGATCGACTAGCTTTCCTAAATCTTCTTGAAGAGACCTAGCCGAGCTGCGCAGGGTGGGACCAACCTGCTCATCACCAATTAGTGAATCAATCTCATATGAAATTTGGGCTAATTGATCTGAGAGTTCATCATGCAACCCTCGCCTGAATCTGTCCGAATTGACGTGTCGTCTATTTCCCTTCCCACCCTCACCAAACTTGGTCTCCTTCCTTTTCTCCGCCACTCCCCTCACGGCAAGCCCTTCCTTTTTTG
>CAIJOE010000097.1 GCA_903822245.1 uncultured Actinomycetes bacterium | reverse complement strand
GGTTTGATTATTACTCAGACCGTGGCAGTTGATTCAAGTTCTGAGCCTGGAAAAGTACTTAAAGTAACGCCAGATCCTGGAGCAGTAATTGCTGCTGGAAGCGGCGTTGTTTTAGAGATTGCTAGCGGAAATGTTGAAGTCCCAGCAGTTATTGGAACAGATGGAATCCAAGCGCAAACTATTCTTGTGCAAGCAGGGTTCTTGGTAAAAGTAATAAACGCCTATGACTCAACCCAACCACTTGGAGTAGTTCTAGCGATGGCACCAAATGCGGGGACGACCCAGACAATTGGATCGCAAGTAACTATTACAATAAATAAGCAGGGTTAAGCTTTATTAACTACTGGAGATAAACCTTCACTTCGCTTGCGAGCGCTGCTATCACCACAAGCTACTAACCAATTGCCGATCATCTGATGACCGTATTGGGTAAGCACTGACTCTGGGTGGAATTGCACACCAGAGATTGGCAAGGTTTTATGTTGGATTGCCATGATCACATCTGAATCTGTATTACCCACAATTTCTAATTCATCTGGCAATGTATTTTTCTCAATAGCAAGTGAGTGATATCTGGTGGCGGTAAATGGATTTGCAATATCTTTTAATACTCCGTGGCCATTGTGATGAACAATCGAAGTCTTGCCATGGAGAAGTTCTGGCGCTCTAGAGACGGTGGCACCGAAGGCAACACCAATTGCTTGGTGACCTAAGCAAACTCCAAAGAGTGGAATCTTTTGCTTTGCGCAGTAGTTAATCATTGCAATGCTCTGACCGGCAGCTTCTGGTGTGCCAGGACCGGGAGAGATTAGAACGCCGTCATATTCTTTTGCCATCTCTGGGCTTACTTCATCATTTCGAAGCACCGTGCACTCAGCGCCCAATTGACCTAAGTATTGGACCAGGTTAAAGACGAAGGAGTCGTAGTTATCGACCACCAAGATCTTGGCTGGGGTGAACTCAGTCATAGGCTTATTGTGGTGTAATCTTTGGCCATGCCTAAATCAAAAGTGCGCAAAAAGAAGCACGAAGAGGACCACTCAACCGAGAAGTTCGCTCATGTCGTGCCAGCAGAGACCGAGAGCCCAGCGTGGCTTGCCCCAACTATGGTTGGCGCCTTTATCGGCGGGCTGATCTGGATCGTAATATTTTATGTTTCCGCCACCGCCTACCCAATCCCGCATATCGGGGCCTGGAATATGGTCGTTGGCTTTGGCTTCATCGCAGCTGGCTTTACGCTGGCCACGCGCTGGCGCTAGTTTTCACCCCTTAATTACACCCTTGTAATTCTCCACATTGGTGGATAGAGCCTGTGGGTAACTTTTCAAAGATCTAGGTGATATTCAGTGGGCTCTCAGGAAACTCCCACCTAAGAGGATAATCCTTTCGGTATGAACTCACTGAAAGAGAAACCAGCCATGGCTCAAACATCCACTGCATCAACACAGCGAATTCTCGTTGTTGATGATGAGACCAGTATCAGCGATCTAATTGCTACCAGTCTTCGTTTCGTTGGTTTTGAAGTTCGAACTGCCGCTACAGGATCTGAAGCACTTCGCGTTGCTGAAGAATTTAAGCCACACGCACTTATTCTTGATGTGATGCTGCCAGATCAAAATGGTTTTGATGTTTGTCGCCAGCTTCGAGTAGATGGCCATAATGTTGGAGTTCTATTCCTAACTGCTAAAGACACCACCGAGGACAAGATCCAAGGACTAACTATTGGTGGCGATGATTATGTAACAAAGCCTTTTAGCCTAGAAGAGCTCGTCGCTCGCCTGCGTGCACTCTTGCGTCGTATTGGAGCAGTTCTTCCAGAAACTGATGATGAGAAGATTCGTTTTGCTGATCTTGAATTAGATGAAGCAACACACGAAGTTCGCCGAGCTGGAAACCTAATCGAGCTCTCCCCAACTGAATTCACACTTCTTCGCTATTTAATGATCAACGCTGATCGCGTTGTGAGCAAGTCACAAATTCTTGACCACGTTTGGCAATATGATTTTCGCGGAGATGCGGGAATCGTTGAAACTTATGTTTCCTACCTACGCAAGAAGATTGATATCTACGAGCCGGCTTTGCTCCATACCGTTCGCGGAGTTGGTTATCGAATGCGGCTTCCTGCCCGCGGTTAAGCTTTGGGCAGTAAACTTTCTAAATGAAATTCCGCCTCTCCAAATGGTCGCTGCGTAATCGACTAATTTTGGCGATGCTGGCGCTAAGCGGTGTTGCAATTGTTGCCTCTGACTTCGCGGCGAACACGCTGCTTCGCGGCTTTCTAATCAAACAAGTTGATTCTCAATTAGAGAATGTAACTGGCACATCATTAATGCGATTAGATCGAGCTGGAATTGCAACAAATGGTGAGGGTGATGACCCGGCCAATGGTTTTCTCCCAGTTCGACCTCTTGGAAGTGTTCCTACCCAGGTAACCCTGACATTACTTGATTTAACTGGTGCGGTGACCGGACAAATAGGCGGTGAGTTTTCAAACTCAACTGCTGGAAATATCTTTAAAGAACTAACACCTTCTGAAGTTGTCTCCCATCAAGGACAGCCATTTACCATCCAAAGTGAAGGTGATGCCCCTGATGTTCGAGTAGTGGCAAAGCTATTGCCCTCTGGGGTTGGTACCGTCGTTGTTTCCGTTGCCCTAGATAGTGTTGATCGCACTTTAAATAAACTAACTGCGCTGTTCTTTTTAATTTCATTAATAGTTCTATTCCTTATCGCTGCAATATCCAGGTTACTAATTCGACTAAGTCTTCGCCCACTGAGCAAAATTGAGGACACGGCGGCCAGAATTGCTGAAGGTGACTTATCTGCTCGTCTGCCAGAGATTGATTCAAAGACTGAAGTAGGCCGGCTAACTGGTTCACTAAATACCATGCTCTCGCGCATTGAAGAGTCATTTGCGGTGCGCACTGAATCTGAAAGTAAATTGCGTCGCTTCGTGGCAGATGCCAGCCATGAGCTGCGCACACCACTTACTGCAATTCGAGGATTTGCTGAACTCCATCGCCAAGGGGCTGTTGTTGGCGAAGATAAAGTTAAAGAACTTGTGGCAAGAATCGAGAAAGAATCTATTCGCATGGGTTCTTTGGTTGAAGATCTGTTGCTATTGGCAAGGCTTGATCAAGCACCTGATGTGGCAAGTGATCCAGTTGATGTTAATCATTTAGTAAGTGAAGTTATTGAATCAGCAAGAGCTGCTGGGCCAAACCATCCAATTTCATTTGCAAAGCCCGATGAAGATGTCTTTGTACTAGGTGATTCCCAGCGCATTCACCAAGCAGTTGCCAACTTATTGGCCAATGCCCGCGCTCATACTCCAGCCAAAACGCCTATTACTGTGGTTATTGAGCAAAGCGAGAGTGAAAGCATTATTAGTGTTACTGATACTGGTCCTGGCCTATCTAAAGAAGATCAGTCCCGAATCTTTGAAAGATTCTTTCGCGCCGATCCATCACGCGTTCGAGTCAGCGGGGAGGGAAGCGGTCTTGGTTTAGCAATTGTTGATGCAGTAATGAAGGCTCATGGTGGTTTTGTTTCTGTTGATTCGCAATTAGGAAAAGGTTCTACCTTCACACTTCACTTTCCCATGGGGGAAATTTAATTAATTGGATTTGCTTCCATTTTGCGAAGCGTTGCAATTCGCTCTGAAAGTGGTGGGTGGGTGGCAAATAACTTAGATACTGAAGATGAATCAAGTGGTGATTCAATCCAAATATGAGCAACTGCCGTTGATCGTTGATGAACTACTGTGGAATCTCGCTGTAATACTTCCAAAGCTTTGCGAAGGCCTGCTGGATTTCTCGTGAAAGAAACCGCTGTGGCATCGGCTAGTGCCTCACGTTTTCTTGAGATGGCAGAGCGCAATAAGACTGCGGCAAGTGGAGCAAGGATTAAAACAATTAGCGAAGCCACTAGTGCCAATGGGTTTTGATTATTATTTTGGTCCCGATCTCGCCCACCACCAAACCACATCATGCGCATGATGAAATCACTCAAAAGGGCAATTGCCCCAGCAGTTGTGGCAGCAATTGCAGAAACTAATGTGTCACGGTTTGCCACGTGTGACATCTCGTGAGCAATAACGCCTTGGAGTTCATCTCGATCCATAACTTCTAAAATTCCGGTAGTAAATGCAATTAGGGCTTTCTCTGGATTTCGCCCAGTAGCAAATGCATTTGGCGCGCTATCGGCAACTATTGCCACCTTTGGCATCTTTAAGCCACTGGCAATACAAACTTCTTGCACTAAATCAAAAAGTTTTGGGTTATCAGCATATGCAAGTTCTTTAGCGCCAGTCATAGTTAAAACAATGGAATCTGAGGCCCAGTAAGAACCCCATACCGAGATCAGTGAAAGACCAACTGCAAATGGAATTAGACCAACTCCGGTCTTGCCAAAGTAGGTGAGGGCAGCGTAGATAACTACAAATACCAGCACACCAAGACCAAGTAAGAGCCCGAAGGTCTTACGTTGGTTCGCTAATTGAAGTGAGCGAAAGTTTTGCATCCTAGAACTTTACGTTCGGAGCCTTACGATCTTGCGGATCTTCTACTTCATAAAACTCACGTGAAGTAATCTTGGCAACTCCAGCAAATAGATTGCCAGGGAAAGTCTTGACTGACTGATTTAGCGAGCGCACATTATCGTTATAGAACTGACGAGAAAATGAAACCTTGTTTTCAGTTGTTGAAAGCTCTTCTTGGAGCGATAAGAAATTTGAAGATGCTTTTAGATCTGGGTATGCCTCACTAACAGCCAATAAGCCGCGTAGTGCTTGGGTAAGTTGACCATCTGCTGCTGCCACATCGGCAACCGTTGTCGCACTTGTTGCTTTAGCGCGAGCGTTTACTACGCTCTCTAACGCACTCTTTTCATGAGCGGCATAGCCTTTAACAGTTTCAACTAAGTTTGGTATTAAATCAGAGCGGCGCTTTAGTTGCACTTCGATCTGAGAAAAAGCCTCATCAACATTTACGTTAAGGCGAATTAGCCGGTTATAGCTGGCTATGAAATAGACCAAGACAAGGGCCAGAACTGCTAGAACACTAATTGTGCTACTCATATTTAAATCCTAACTTAAGTTAGAAATGGGTGCTTATTGAATTTTTGACTGGTGGAAATTAAGCCAAGACTTGCTTGCTGTTGGGCCGCGTTGGCCTTGGTAGCGAGAACCATAAAGGGCGGAGCCGTAAGGATGCTCAGCGGGAGATGAGAGTTTGATTAGACAAAGCTGACCAATTTTCATTCCTGGGAAAAGTTTCACCGGCAGGTTTGCCACATTTGAAAGCTCTAAAGTGATGTGACCAGAAAAACCGGGATCAATAAATCCAGCAGTTGAGTGAGTTAATAGCCCAAGGCGACCTAAGGATGATTTTCCTTCTAGGCGGGCTGCAATGTCATCTGGAAGTGTGATTACTTCATAGGTGCTAGCCAAAACGAATTCACCAGGGTGCAAGATGAACGCTTCATCTGGGGCGCATTCAACTTCCCGAGTTAGCTCAGACTGCTCAATAGATGGGTCAATTACTGAGTACTTATGGTTTTCAAAGACTCTAAAAAAGCGATCTAGGCGAACATCCACGCTAGATGGCTGAACCATCGCTGGCTCAAAAGGCTCGACCTTTACGCGGCCGGCCCCGATTTCTGACTTAATATCGCGATCACTTAGTAGCACGGAGCGATGCTATCTCCTCGGCTAGGCTTGATTAAGTTACTCATGGGTAGCATTATTGTGTCATGGGCCATTACACCGCCAATCTGCGCGATATCGAGTTCTGCCTCTTTGACCTGCTCGCACGCGATCAAATCCTTGGAAGCTCTATCTATAAGGATTTAGATCGCGAAACCGCAATGGGAATGCTTGAGGAGATCAAACGACTTGCCGAAAATGATCTTGCTGCCAGCTTTGTTGATGGTGATCGCATTGGAACAATCTTTGATAAATCCACTGGAGATGTGAAATTACCTGAAAGTTTTAAGAAGTCATATCGCACCTTTATGGATAATGAATGGTGGCGTATTGATGCTCCAGAAGAAATAGGTGGAACTCTAATTCCACAATCACTTCGCTGGGCAATTGCTGAAATGGTTTTGGGTTCAAACCCAGCAATTCATATCTATGCCTCTGGAACAGCTTTTGCTCATGTGGCATACATGTTTGGAACTCCAGAACAAAAGCGAATGGCTCAGATCATGGTTGATAATGACTGGGGCGCAACAATGCAATTAACCGAACCAGATGCTGGTTCAGATGTTGGCGCTGGTCGCTCTAAGGCAGTAAAGCAAGACGATGGCACTTGGCACATCACTGGAACAAAAAGATTTATTACTTCTGGTGATTCAGATTTGAATCCAAACATAATTCACTTCGTACTTGCTCGTCCAGAAGGAGCTGGCCCTGGAACTAAGGGCCTAAGTCTTTTCTTGGTGCCAAAGTTTATGTTTGATTTAGAAACTGGCGCACTTGGTAAGCGCAATGGCGCTTATGTGACCAATGTGGAACACAAGATGGGCTTAAATGTTTCCTCGACATGTGAAATGAACTTGGGCGAAAAAGAACCTGCAGTTGGTTATCTCCTTGGTGAAGTCCATGATGGCATTGCACAGATGTTTAAAGTTATTGAATATGCCCGCATGATGGTTGGTACTAAAGCCATTGCAACACTTAGCGCTGGCTACCAACAAGCACTTAGCTATGCCAAAGTGCGCGTGCAGGGACCTGATCTAACAAAAGCAGCAGATAAAGCCATCCCGCGGGTGACAATCATTAACCATCCAGATGTTCGCCGCTCATTAATGGTGCAAAAGGCTTACTCAGAAGGTATGCGCGCCCTTGTTCTCTACACCGCCTCAATTCAAGACGCCGTGGCAATTGCAAGAGCTGAAAAAGATGAATCAAAGATCAAAGATTTTGAAGCCTTAAATGATTTGTTATTGCCGATTGTTAAAGGCTATGGCAGTGAAAAGTCGTGGGTTTTGCTTGGTACTGAATCACTTCAGACCTTTGGAGGCTCTGGATTCACGCAAGATTGGCCATTGGAGCAATATGTTCGTGATGCCAAGATCGACACTTTGTATGAAGGAACTACTGCAATTCAAGGACTTGATTTCTTCTTTCGCAAGATTATTAAAGATGGTGGCCGAGCCATAGGTTTACTTGCAAAAGAAATTGTTGCATTTTGCGCATCCGGCGGCGCTCTGGCCCAGGAGAAGTTGGCACTAGGTAAATCACTAGAAGATGTGAATTCAATGATGGGAACCATGGTTGGTTTTGCAATGGAATCCCAAGAAAAGCCAGAAGAGATTTATAAGACTGGATTAAATACCACTAGATTGTTGATGTCTGTTGGTGAAGTAATTATTGGTTGGTTACTTCTACGTCAAGCTGAGATTGCAACAAATAAATCTGCAACTCCTAGTCGCGACGCTGATTTCTATGCTGGCAAGATTGCGGCTGCAAAATTCTTTATCACCACAGTTTTGCCACACATTCAAGCCGAACGAAAGATCATTGAGGCTGAAACTGGTGGCTTGATGTCGATCCCAGAGAGTGCTTTCTAACTTCCTCACAAGATAGAGTTGGCAGGTGTTAAAGAATCTGCGTCATGAAATCTTTCTCTTTCTTGGTGCGCTTTTCTTTGCTTTCAACGGAGTTCCTAGCAAGCTAATTATGGAAACTGGCTTACTCTCGGCCACCCGCTTAACTGAAATTAGAACAATTGGTGCTTTTATAACCATGCTCGCCTTTGTAGTTATTAGAAATAGAAAGTCCCTTGCTGCCAAGAAAAGTGACATTCCGTGGTTAATTGCCTTTGGCTTGGTTGGCTTTGCGGCAGTTAATCTTTTCTACTTCTTATCAATTCAAAGATTGCACGTGAGCATTGCTCTCATTATTGAATTCACATCTCCTATTTGGATCTCGCTCTACTTAAAATTCATTGCCAAAAAACATGTTTCACCACTTATGTGGTGGGGTCTTGCAGTGGGATTTTCAGGCCT
>CAIJOE010000096.1 GCA_903822245.1 uncultured Actinomycetes bacterium | reverse complement strand
AACCCCTGGAATATTCTCTTGCAGTTGGAAAATAAGATTCGTTCATTCGTTCAGATTGAATCCGAAGCATCATAACTACATCAGAGTCTGCAATAGTTAGATCAAATTCATAGCTAACTTTCACTCCCCAAGCCTCAACACCAACTGGCAATAATGTCGGTATAGAAACCAGCGTAATCTCTGCTCCGAGCTTCTTTAACAACAAGACATTGCTCCTTGCCACACGAGAGTGCAAGATATCGCCAACGATTGCCACTTTAAGTCCAGCAAAATCAGACTTCAATTCTGGAAACTTACTTCGGATCGTGTAGGCATCTAGAAGAGCTTGCGTAGGGTGTTCGTGGGTGCCATCACCAGCATTTATAACTGATGCTGATATCCATCCAGAATCTGCCAAGCGCTGGGCTGCCCCTGAGGCGCCATGGCGAATGATCACCGCATCAGCCCCCATGGCCTGCAATGTTTGCGCTGTGTCCTTTAAAGATTCACCTTTACTAACACTTGATCCTTTTGCCGAAAAGTTGATTACATCAGCAGATAATCGTTTTGCCGCACTCTCGAATGAAATTCGAGTTCGAGTTGAGTCTTCAAAGAATAGATTAACTATCGTGCGACCACGCAACGTTGGTAGTTTCTTCATTGGTCCGTCTGAAACCTTAGAAAGTTCAAAGGCGGTATCTAGGATAGAAATGGCTTCGGCTGTGCTTAGATCATTGATACTCAATAAGTGTCTATCCAATTCACTCACCGCCCGAAATCTCAAACATGTCTTTGCCGTCAATCTCAGTTAAGTGAACTCGCACGCTTTCAACAGATGAAGTTGGAATGTTCTTGCCAACATAATCTGCGCGAATAGGAAGCTCTCGGTGACCTCTATCTACCAATACAGCTAACTGGACCGATTTCGGACGGCCAAGCTCGCCCAAAGCATCTAGGGCAGCGCGGATTGTTCGGCCTGAATATAAAACATCATCTACTAAAACCACATCTTTGCCTTCAATGCCACCTAACGGCAGCACCGTTGGCAGTAGAGGCTTTGGTGGGCGCAATCGCAAATCATCGCGATGCAAAGTCACATCCAAGGTGCCAACTTCAACTGGCCCCTCTATTTGGCTAAGGAATTCGGCAATTCGGTTTCCCAGATACGCACCGCGAGTTGGGATGCCAAGAATCACCAAATTCGATAATCCATGATTGTGCTCAATAATTTCATGAGCAATACGCTTTAAAGCACGGCCGATATCGCCGGCATCTAGAACAGCTGCCATTTCTCTCCTTCGCCGCCTCTCTGGACGGATCGTTAAAGGACTACTGGGAGAAGATACCACCTGTGGATGACTAAATTCCAATTATGACTCGCCCGCCTATCTTTGGACCATGACCAATATCAATCAAAATGAGAGAACTATCGAAGAGATCGCCAATTCAATCCGAGCAATTCGCAAACAAAAGGGCCTGACTCTAAAGCAAGTGGAGATCAAATCAGCGGGGGTTTGGAAGGCCGTAGTTATTGGATCCTATGAAAGATGTGACCGTGCTCTATCTCTAAAAAAGGCGATAGCTCTCGCTTCCTTCTATCAAGTGCCCTTAGATCAATTACTTGGCCTGGAACAACCAATGCAAATCCAACCAAGTGGCGGCCTAGGAAAGATTACCGTCGATATCAGGCGAATTTCTGCACTCCAGGATGGCAATCCAATAGCGGTAGCAATCTGCGCTTTCCTGGCACTGATCTGCGCAAAGCGACGAGATTGGAACGGTGAAGTTCTATCACTTCGCCAAAGCGACCTAGAGACACTCGCCTTACTCACAAATCAGAATGAGAGTCAGATGACTAACTGGTTAAAACAAAATTCTTTGCTAATCCAACGCTAAAGGGCGAAAGAAGGCTTTAAAGCAATTATGCGGCCTAGAACTCCATTTATATATTTTGCAGAATCTTCAGTCGAATATTCTTGAGCTATGGCCACCGCTTGAGAAGCCGCAATTTGATCATCAACATCTTGAGACCAGAGAATCTCGAAAAGTGCGATACGCATAATATTGCGATCTACCGCTGGCATTCGATCCATATCCCAATCTTGGGCATAAGTTGTTATAAGTTCATCAATCTTTCGTGAGTGCTCTAAAACTCCCGAAATCAAGATTTGGACATAGCCTCCCTCGGAAAGTTCTAACGCAGGCCTAGAGGTCAATAATTCTAGGGCGCTAGTTGAACGTAAATCAGCCTCGAAAAGAAAATCCAGAGCGCGCTTGCGCGCTTTTCCTCTAGCACTCACGAGTTTGCGCGGCCGAGATAATCTCCGGTGCGAGTATCAACCAATATCTTTTCATCTTGTTTGATGAACAAAGGAACCTGAATAGTAATTCCGGTTTCGATCGTAGCTGGCTTTGTTCCTCCAGATGAGCGATCTCCTTGTAGACCTGGCTCCGTGTAAGTAACAATCATTTCAACTGACGCTGGTAACTCAACGTAAAGTGGATTACTTTCATGGATCGCAACGTTTGCCTTGCAATTTTCAAGCATGTAATTGATCGCCTCGCCGACTACCGCCTCGGAGATATTCATCTGATCAAATGTCTTGTCGTCCATAAATACGAAGTCTTCACCGTCTCGGTATAGATATGTCATGTCACGCTTTTCCAGGATTGCAACATCAACTTTTACTCCCGCATTGAATGTTCGATCGATAACCTTGCCGGTCAATACCGACTTCAACTTGGTGCGAACAAAAGCGGGACCTTTGCCTGGTTTTACATGTTGGAATTCAACGACATTCCAGAGTTGACCCTCAATATCTAGGGTCATACCGTTCTTTAAATCATTAGTAGTAGCCATGGATGGAGAATACCTGAGATTGTGGCGTGCTTTTTACTTACTAAGCATTTTACGCAGGGCGATCAAAGCAAGTCGATACGAATCTGGTCCGAAACCACCAATAGTTCCATCCGCAACACCCGAAATCACAGAGGTGTGACGAAATTCTTCACGCGATAAAGGGTTAGAGAGGTGGACTTCAATCAAGATTGATTTAACCATATCCGCAGCGTCTCTAATGGCGTAGGAGTAATGCGTGAATGCAGCTGGATTTATGATAACTGGCAACTTTTGATCAGCCGCTTCATGTAGCCAGCCAATAATCTCTACTTCACTATCACTTTGGCGCACGTCACATTCCAGATCAAGTTTCTTACCTTCTTCAATTATGTAAGCTGATAGGGCTGCAAAATTCATATCTCCATAGACATTTGAATCCCTAAGGTCTAGGCGCCCTAGATTTGGTCCATTTAGAACTAATACCTTCATGTACAAATTCTCTCATAGGCCAGTGCAATCTGGTCGGAGGTTACCTCTTCAAGCCAAACTGGCTCACCTAACTTTGAAATTGCTATAAACCGAAGCTTTGAATTTCTACTTTTCTTATCATTGCTCATATACCCAAGTAACTCCTCAAAAGCCATCTTTTGGTAAGTGACTGGTAAGTCAAACCTAGTCAAAATAGATCTATGGCGATCCACAATCTCTCTATCTAGCCCAGCACAAATCTGCCCAAGTTCGGCTGCAAAGACAAGACCAATCGAAATTGCCTCCCCGTGGCGCCACTTATAGTTCTCCCGCTTTTCAATAGCGTGACCCAAGGTATGACCATAATTCAAGATTTCACGAAGCTTGCCTTCTTTAAAATCAACACTAACTACATCGGCTTTAACCTGAATCGATCGTTCAATAAGCTCCTCAATATTGGCTTCATAATCAATTACTAGTTCAAGTATTTGAGGATCCGAGATAAATCCACATTTAATTACCTCTGCCATACCGGCTTGAATCTCTCGCTTAGGTAATGTTTTTAGGAGTGAGAAATCAATACAAACCGAATTCGGTGAATAAAATGCTCCAACTAAATTCTTGCCCGCGGGTGTATTCATACCGGTTTTGCCACCTATTGCTGCATCAACCATCCCAGCAACTGTTGTTGGGATCGCATACCAATCGATTCCCCGAAGCCAAGTAGCAGCGGCAAAGCCACCTATGTCAGTTGTAGCTCCCCCACCAATTGCAACGATTACATCCTTGCGAGTTAGCGATATTTGCGCGCAATGGCTCCAGATTTCCTCTAAAGTTTTAGCACTCTTTTGATCCTCACCTTCTGGCAAGGTGAAGATCGCCAAACTCTTAGATTCTAGAGACTTCAACCCTAAAGCTTCTACGATCACTCTTGGCGCAAGTATTAATACTTTCGAATAATTCTTAGAAATTTCGGTGACTGTCTCTCGCCAGTTCGCCCCAACACAAACTGCGTATTCATGTTCAGCTTTGATCAATATTTCTTTCATGGACTCACCACAAGTTGCTTGTGAATCTCTTCCGCTACTTCGGCCGGTTTTCTATTGTCTGTGTTAACTTTGATAGTTGCAAGTGACTCATATATTGGTCTACGAACCTGCATCAATGTTAACCACTGCTGTCTCGGGTTCAAGGTCAAAAGTGGACGATCCTTATTAAAACCAACTCGCGGAGCTGCGTTTGAAATAGACACATCTAGGAAAATTATCGGTGCCTTCGAATTCTTTAGCGCCAATTGTGCTTTATCGCTCAATACCGAGCCGCCACCAAGGGCAAGGATGGCATCAGTTTCTTGTAAACATCTAAGTAGCACTTCCAGTTCAACCTGCCGAAAAAAAGGTTCACCGTCATCAAGGAAAATATCGGAAATCGACTTCCCTACCTTTTTCTCAATTTCTATATCAGTATCGATCACTGAATATTTAGTAATCTTGGAAAGCGCACGTGCAACAGAAGACTTACCTGCCCCAGGTGGACCAATTAGAATCGCGCTTGGCATTAAGAAATAACCAGAGAACCTAGATAATTCTTGTAGTTGCGATTTACTTCAGCAACACTATCGCCGCCAAACTTCTCTAAGACTGCGTCTGCAAGGATTAACGCAACCATCGCTTCTGCGACTATCCCTGCTGCAGGAACCGCGCAAACATCAGACCTTTGATTGATCGCCTTAGCTGCCTGTCCAGTCGCAACATCTATGGTGTCTAGCGCCTTTGGCACTGTTGAAATTGGTTTCATCGCAGCCCGAACTCTTAATACTTCACCGTTGGTGATGCCGCCTTCAGTTCCACCAGCACGCCCACTTCGGCGAACTATTTCTCCAGCAGAGTTCTTTTCAATCTCATCGTGTGCAACTGAACCACGGCGACGTGTAGATTCAAAGCCATCTCCAAGTTCGACCCCTTTAATCGCTTGAATTCCCATTAGGGCTCCGGCCAATTTAGAATCTAAACGACGATCCCAATGCGTGTGTGATCCTAGCCCGACTGGCAATCCGTAGGCCAAGACCTCAACAACTCCGCCTAAAGTATCTCCATCACTATGCGCAGCTTCTATCTCTGCCACCATCTTTAGGCTAAGGCCAGCATCGAAGCAACGAACTGGATCAGCATCAATCTTTTCTTGATCCTTTGGTAAAGGCAAAACAGAACCGATCTCGCCTTGAGCACCGCCAATAGCGACGACGTGACTCATAATCTCAACACCGATACTTTGCTTTAGAAAAGCTCTAGCAACAGCTCCAAGGGCAACTCGCGCCGCGGTTTCTCTAGCGCTTGCTCTTTCCAAAATTGGTCTTGCATCATCGAAGGAATATTTTTGCATCCCCGCCAAATCGGCATGACCTGGTCTGGGTCTAGTCAGTGGTGCGTTTCTAGCGAGTTCTGCTAACTCAGTAGCAGCAACGATTTCTGGCGCCATAACTTTTGACCATTTTGGCCACTCAGAGTTTGCGATTTCAATTGCAATTGGACCACCTTGCGAAAGACCATGGCGAACCCCACCTAGGATCGTTACGACATCTGCTTCAAAATTCTGTCTGGCTCCGCGTCCAAATCCTAGACGGCGCCTAGACAAATCTTTGTCGATCATTTCCTTAGTTATTTCAATATGTCCTGGCATACCTTCAAGTATCGCGCTCAAGGCAGGGCCATGAGACTCACCAGCAGTTAACCAACGGATCACAATTTCTCCAATATTCAATTCCGACTAGGGCCCTATTGTTGCAGATAAGTACGGGCTCTCGTGGCTAATACACTCATCATATGCGATGGCGGCAAGCAATCACATTGCAAAAAGGCCAAATCCAATAACCAGAGACGGTGCCATTGGGATTGTTACATCACGAAAACTAGTAGATTTTTGAAATCCAACAGATTCAATAATTGCCCATATCAATGCCAGGACGCAGGAAGTCAATAAAGAATTAAGTGACTCTAGGGCGCTTCTATTTCCTAAAACAAGTATGGCCACCAACTTTAGATCCCCCGCCCCAAATCCTTTTGATATCAAAGGAGAGAGCAAAACAATTGTTCCCGAAAGAAAAAGTTGGGTAAAAGTGAACCCAAATATCAGGCGAGCTAGCCCGATTGACATCAATTCGTAGTTGGGAATAATTCGAAAAACAATGTCACTGGCACATATGCGCGATCCAAAGAATCCCAAAATTAGGAAATACAGATAGTTAGACATTCCTTGATGGTATTGATTGACACCACAAACACTTGCAATAGTTCTCTCTATCGGTTAGCAGCCTCAATGCCGGCCACTAAGAGTGATTTTCTCATCTGCGAATAGTCAAAATCCAGTTTTGTCATAAAACTAATTTGGTGCAGCCCTTGTTCTACCAAAAGGTCTAGGCCTGATATAACTTGTGAATTCAAACCGGCCCAAGCCGCTGCTAGATTAGTTGGCCATGGTGCATATAGACACTCCAACAATGTTCCAGAAACATCATCTAGATTCTCCGCAATCTGATCAGTTGCACCCCGCGGAACTGTGCTAATAACAAAATCATACTTTGATATATCAGCGCTCATATCAAGAGGCGTGATCTTCACACTTCCGGCCGCAAGCTTTAGAGCATCAAGTCTTTGCGAGGAACGCAACAATATGTCTACCGCACCTACTTTCCCATCTAGTGCCCCCACTGCTGCTCTAGCTGTTCCTCCGCCACCAATGATTGCTACCTTTGATCCGTGGGCAACATCTATTAATTTTCGAAATGCCAAATAATCAGTGGAGATTGCGCGCCAAACGCCAGAATTATTTATAAGTGTATTTGCTGATGCGATCTTGAGAGCAGTTGGATCTATTTCATCAGCCACTTTGAGCGCAACTTCTTTTAATGGCATCGTTAAGGAGAAACCATTCCAGTTCTCTTTTCTTGCAGAAGTCATAAAGGAAGGAAAAGCCTGCTCATCCTTCTCTATCGCTTCATAGCTTCCTTCTATACCGAGAATTTCATAGGCTTTACGATGCAAGATTGGCGAAAGTGAATGAGATATGGGGGAACCCAAGACGGCGCACTTAATCATTTGAAGAACCCGTTGGCGAGATTGTTGTTAAATTCTGTGTTCCATTTAGAAAACTCATCAAATGACTTAGTAAATCTAGTATCCCTTGGCTTTACTGTTATGAAATATAACCAATCCCCAGCATCTGGATTCAATGCTGCTTCAATGGCCTTAGGGCCGGCTATTGCAATGGGGGTAGGCGGAAGTCCAGTGACCTTATAGGTGTTGTAAGGAGAATTCACTTGCGTTGCTTTATTTGATAGGCCAATTTTTCCCCGAAGTCCGGCCGCGTACTGGACGGTTGAATTCAGCTGCAATGGCATCCCAATGGCTAGCCGGTTATAGATTACCCGCGCCACCTTTGCATAACTATCCGAATCGCCTTCAATCTGAACCATCGAGGCAATCGTTAATACTTGATAGGGATTGTATTTCGAATAACCCTTTGCAAGTGCAGCAAATTCAACGCTAGTTCTAAACCGATCTACCATCATATTTAGTGCATCCGTAAAATTAGTTCCCTTTTCAAAAGAATAATTTGCCGGATAAATTGAGCCCTCAAGTGAATTGAGCTTGTTTGGATACAGGACCTTAATTCCCATCAGACTGTGGTTTGAACTAAGGATGTGATCATTTTTAAGTACATTCTTAATCACATCATTTAAAGTCGATCCTTCGATAACTTTGAGAACAATTGCCATCCGCTTAGAATCAAGTAGTTCTAGAACCGCTTGTTTAACCGGAATATTTT
>CAIJOE010000095.1 GCA_903822245.1 uncultured Actinomycetes bacterium | reverse complement strand
CGGTGAAGTAAAAGCTGATTAAATCCATATTCGGTCAGCGCCTTGACAGATCTTGTTGTGTATCCACGATTAGCAAAGCGTTGATCGATCCAATAGCCAATAAATGCCATCCGACCAGCTCCATATGTGATTCCACCCAAAGTTATCTGCCCAATAAATTGCTCTTTGCGCCCTTCTTGCAACCAAATACCTAATGAAATAGAGCGAGCAGCTTTGCCATCTCTTCGATGAGTTCTAACCATCTCGTAATAAGAAGGAGGTGCTAAGTCCCGATCAATTTCTGGTCGGGTGGCCTCCCAAGGCTCCAACCACTGGCGATTAACTTCTCGAACCGAATCCCATACTTGCCGATCTCTAAACCTAAGTGGTCGAAGCAAGAGTTCGCCCTCTTTTATTACAACCGGCCAACTACCCGGCTTCAAGAGTTTCGCTCCAAGATCAAGACATCTACCTGATCCCCTGTCTTATACCCAGGTGAATCTTCCCCAACGATGATCAGGCCGTTTGCATCAGATAATGAAGTTAAATCATTTTGATCTGGCAATACCGTGACGCTGGCTCCACCCTTGCTGGTAAGTAGCGCTCTAATAAAAGCTCGTTCACCAACTTTAGATGGCGCATCATTTGTTAATTTAGCTTTCATTTTATTTCGAACTATATTTTTGGCCCCAAGCATGGTTCGAATCATTGGGCGGACCAAAATTTCTGAAGTCACATATGTAGTAACTGGGTCACCAGGCAAGGTGATTACTGGCGTCTTATCTGGCCCAATCAAGCCGTAGGCCACACGACCGGTATCACTCATCTTTGGGCGCACGGTGGTTATCTCACCAAGTTCTCTAAGTACTGAGGTAATTAATTCAAATGATTCATCTTTGCTTTCACCGCTGATCACAATTAAATCAGCGCGCACTAATTGATCCTCAATTACTTCTCGAAGCTCCTGGTGATTCTCTGGAATCATATGTACTCGAAAAGCTGTAGCGCCAGCTTCTTTAACTGCGGTTGCTAACATCCATGAATTAGTTTCAAATTCATCTTCTTGCGTAGCTAACTTTTGGCCTGGTTCAACCAAATCATCGCCTGCTGATAGAACTACAACTCGAGGGTGGGGCATAGTTGGTAGGTGATTTAGTCCGATGGACGCCGCTAAACCAATTTGAGTAGAACGTATTGGTGAACCAGCACGAAGGACCAAACGCTCGCCAGCATAAATATCGGCGGCCAATGTTGCGCCATGGGCATCTAGCAGCGGCATATCGATTGCGGCTAGGGGGTGGGAGATCTCAAGTAGCTGCGCCAAGAGTGCGTCTACGGCTACGAGTTCATCCATGACTAAACCCTACTTCGTTGCCTCTTTAATCTAGAGTATTTCCGTGGGTATATCTAAAGCGCAGTTGCGCACAGAGGCTAGATCTGACCGTTCCTTTAAGGACAAGAAAACGAGTTGGCACCACATCTTAAATTCTGTGGAATTTGAATCTGCAAAAACAATTGCAAGCTATCTCTCATATGGTGATGAACCAACAACAATTGATCTAAACCAAGAGATTATCCGCAGTGGAAAAACTCTTTACTTACCAAGGCTGCTAATAGATAACGACCTAGAGTGGGTAATTTGGGATGGCAAAGGCGAGTCATTAATCAAGAAAGCAAAGCACTTTGAGCCAAGAGCTAGCGCGGCAATCAATCCAGAAATTGATCTTGTAATAGTTCCAACCCTGTGCGCTGATCGCACTGGCACTCGCCTAGGTCAGGGGGGCGGATCATATGATCGCGCGCTTCCTAAATTAAAAGCTTGGCGAATTGGTCTTATCTATGCCGGAGAACTTAGTAATACTGAGATTCCAAATGAGAGCCATGACGCAAAACTAGATGCGGTTGCCACGCCAGATTTAATAGTTCGCTTTAATTAATTTAGATCAGCTAAGTGGCGAGCCATTACAACTCGCTGAATTTGATTTGTTCCCTCATATATTTGCGTAAGTTTGGCATCACGCATCATTCGCTCAACTGGATAATCACTCACATATCCATAGCCACCTAGCACTTGGACGGCATCGGTTGTCACTTTCATTGCCACATCAGTGGCAAAGCACTTTGCGGCAGCCGAGAAGAAAGTTAAATCTTTCTCCCCTCGCTCTGATTTAACAGCCGCGGCATATGTTAAGGATCTAGCGGCGGCAATATTCATTGCCATATCGGCCAACATAAATTGAATGCCTTGGAAATCAAAGATCTCTTTACCAAATTGCTTTCGTTCATGGGAATATTTTTCAGCAACTTCAAATGCTCCTTGAGCAATACCTAGAGCTTGCGCTGCAATTGTGATTCTGGTGTGGTCTAGAGTTTCCATCGCTAGGGCAAATCCAGATCCAATTTCACCAAGCCGGCGATCATCGCCAATCTTCACATTATCGAAATAAACCTCACGAGTTGGAGAACCTTTAAATCCCATCTTCTTCTCGTGAGCACCAAATGAAACTCCAGGATCACTTTTTTCAATGATGAAAGCAGTAATACCTTTGACACCTAATTCTGGATTTGTTTGCGCAAGGACGGTATAGAACTCTGAAAATCCAGCATTTGAAATCCACTTCTTGCTTCCGTTAATCACCCAGCCTGTGCCATCTTTTCTCGCGCCAGTCTTCATCGCGGCTGCGTCAGAACCTGCCTCTGATTCAGATAGGCAATAAGAAAAACCTTTTCCTTTTGCTAATTGTGTTAAGTATTTACTCTTCTGCTCTTGGCTTCCAGCAATTAATAATGGCACTGAACCCAATTTATTCACGGCCGGTATGAGAGATGATGAGGCGCAAGTTCTTGCTACTTCTTCAATAATTATTACTGTGGCAAGAGCGTCTGCGCCTTGACCGCCAAATTCTTCTGGCACATGAGCTGCCGCTAAATCTGCGCCTTGAAGAGCATCTGCTGCTTCTTGCGGGAATCTGGCAGCTTGATCAACATCATGAGCAAAAGGTGCAATCTTCTTATCTGCAAGTGCGCGCACGCTCACCCTAAGTGCTTGATATTCCTCACCAAATAAAGCTTCCATTGGGTAATTAACTCAGCCTTTTTCTTTTTCGTCTAGCCGACTTAATTCACTTAATAATTTGTTATAGCGAGCCAAATCATCATCTTCGCCCATCGCTGCTGCGCGATCTTCGGCGCGATCTATCCGCTTTGTTTCTTTCTTATCTTCCCTGATCCATTGAATAAAGGTTGCAACTAATGCCAAAAGGATTGGAATCTCACCAAGGGCCCAGCCAAGTGAAGCTCCTCGATGTTGATCGGCTAATAAATCTGGAATCCAACTCGGCTGGACCATTATGAAATAGCCGCCATCAATTTGTGTGGTTGTTGAAAGCAAGGCAATTGAAAAGAAGGCATGAATACTCATTGCCGCAAACAAAATAATAATGCGCACAATATGTGGGACTTTCCACGGATTTGGATCAACCCCCACGATGACGTGGAAGAAAAGTGCTCCAGCCAAAATGAAGTGAACATCCATTAATAAATGCCCATTGTGATTGTTCATTAAGCGGCCAAAAATGGTAGTCATATAAATAAGAAATAGTGAACCATCAAAGATCGCTAGGGCGATGACTGGGTTTGAAATAATTTGTAGGTATCTAGAATGCATTACCTGCACCAGTACTCCTCGAATACCTCTTTCTTCATTGTCTCGGCCACCTGGAAGTGCGCGAAGCGCCAAGGTAATTGGCGCACCAAGAATTAAGAAAATTGGAACGACCATTCCTAAAACCATGTGAGCAACCATGTGATAGGCAAATGAGAAGTGTGAATAAACACCAAGCCCACCACTTGTTGCAAAATCAGCAATTGCGATACCAATTGCAAATGAGACTGTTCGGCCAACTGGCCATTTATCGCCTCGCTTACTCAAAACCAAAACACCTTTTATATAGAGCGCTGTTGCAAGTATTAGCAAGCCAAGAAAAGTTCCATCTGGAAGATATTTCCAAAATAAATTCCAGAGCGTTGGATCTGGCGGAATTTCAATTCCGGTCAGACTAACTGCTGGAGAGATTGATCTTGCTACATTTGATGTAGGCGGCTGTGAAGTAGCCAACCAGCCACCTATTGCCACAGTTGAAATCATTACAAAAGCTTCAGCAATAAGTAATTGATATACGGCTCTAGACCCGTGGAGCTTTGCAGCGATGTATTTACGATGCATTAGGCCAAAGCCAAGCAAAATCAAGGTCAATATGATCTTTACTAAGACTAAGTAGGCATAGTTAGAACTCCATGCACTTTTGAAATTTAATCTCGCCCAAGCATTAATACTTCCACTAGCCGTGACAATAATTGCTGACCAAAGTGCTAGCGAACTAAAGCGAGGAATCGCAGCCTCGCGTTCTTTTGGATCAATAACGATTAAACCGATTACTCCACCTACCCAAAGGGAAATAAAGGTCACGTGAAATAGCAGGGAGCCAATCGCAACTCCATGATTTCCAGAAGCTGATGAATGCGACTGAAATACCGGTGAAAGTAAACCTATAAATACAATTGCCAAGGTAGCTATGGCACCGGTAGTTTTCTTAATAAAGAGAAGCAAGGCATAAGCAGCGAGGCCAGCAATAAGTCCGATTCCATAACTTTGACCAAGTGCGGTCTGTGTGAGAAAAGATCTAATAACAACCGCATCAAAGGATCTTTGAATTGGCTCAGCTAGAAGTACTGAAATTTCTAGAAGGACGTTTCCAATTGAACACAAGAACCAGATTGCGGCCACCAATGAAGCCAGTGTGCGAACTCGAATTGCCTCCTCGGATAAAACTGCTTTCTTTTCATGAAGGAAGAAGGCGATTGCAACAAGTAATCCGATAAGGGTAATGGCTGAAAAAAGTTGTAGGTCTCGAACGAGAGTCACAAAGAAATTGATTGCTGCGCTGTTTGTCGGAATATGCGTAGCCGAAAGTATTTGCATTAATTATTGCTTCTTTTGGCTGGTCTTTTTCGCAACTGGTTTCTTCTTGCCACCAAAGCTTTCACGGGCATACCAAATTAAGAAAACTAGAACAAATAGAGCTAAACCTAAGAGCGTGTAGACAAATGCGTTAGATCCACCATTTAAGTTCGCACTCGCGTTACCGGTGGGAACTGAAGATGGAGCCGCAGATGGTGCGCCGATCGAGGCTGGTGAGTTATATAGGAATGTGTAAGAACCAGTTAATGGATCAGAGGAATCTGACATCAAGGTGTAATTCACCGTATAGACACCGGTAAGTGTTATTGCTTGCAATCCAACAGTTGCACTATTTCCAGTAATTGTCAGAGAAGCATCATCAACTGCTAAGCCATTTGGATCGTTAACTACGATCTGACTTCCTTGATCTAAGAGCGGGGCTGCAGTTGTAATTGTTACAACACTTGGAGCCATATCTAGGGTGCGCCCAGCAATAGGAGAAGTAGATGTGATGCTATTTGCCATCGCAAATGTTGGAGCTAGGGCAATAAGTAGCCCCGCAAAGATGCCAACTAAGCCTGACCTACGCATTTCCTACTCCCCAGCTCTGCCCGATTAGAAGTAATTCTCTCACCTCTTTAGAATAACGCCCATGCCTACTTATGAATATGCCTGCAATGCTTGCGGTCATGAGTTTGAGGCTTTCCAATCCTTTAGTGAGGCCGCACTAAGTCAATGTCCAGAATGTAAGGGTGAGGTTCGCAAAGTATTCTCAAATGTTGGAGTGGTATTTAAAGGTTCTGGTTTCTATAAAACTGACTCTCGCTCTGATTCAAAACCAGCTGCGCCTGTGACACCAGCTGCGCCAAAACCACCAGCAACACCGGCAGGTTAGCCGTGATGAGGTGGTTTATCTCCCGCAATTTCGGCATCTCTGCGATCGAGATCATCTTCCCTCGGATCAATCTCATCCTGAGTAACCTTGGGCAAAATATTGGAATCGCTCATGTAACCAATTCTAATGCCTTTCATCTAGATAGATAGTCGGAGAATTATGTTTAATCGCTTAGGTCATTTCTTAGTCCGTCGGCGCAAAACCGTTTTAGCTGGCTTTATTATTGCTGTGATTGCTATGGGCGCAACTGGTTCTCTGATATTTGCTCGCTTAGACAGTGGCGGATATTCCAACCCAAAAAGTGAATCAGCTAAAGCCGCAAAGTATTTGACTGACACCTTCAAGGTAAAAGATCCAGCAATCGTATTTGCCATAGATGCTGGCCGCTCAGTTAAAGACCCAACTGTTGCTATGGAAGTAGTGCGTATTGAAAGTGAACTTCGCGCCGAAAAGGAAGTTGAAAAAACCATTTCATATTGGTCATCTGGCGGCAGCCCCGCTTTAGCAAGTAGTGATGGCAAGGCTGGATATTTATTTATTTACACCGTCCAAAAGGACCCACTTGCAGCCAAAGACTTAGCCAAGAAACTCCAAGATAAATACGATGGCAAAGTTGTTTCTTTGCGCATCTATGTTGGTGGCTTTGCCACCTTTAATTATGCAATCAGTAACCGAATTTCAAAAGACTTGGCGGTCGCAGAGTCAATCTCGATTCCGCTTACCTTCATATTATTACTCTTTGTATTCAGTGGTTTGATTGCATCAGCAATGCCACTTGTCGTTGGCTTAAGTGCAATTCTTGGCGCATTCTTCTTGCTCTACCTAATAAGCCTGGCTACTGGCGTAAGCATCTTTGCCTTGAACTTAGTCACCGGTATGGGTCTTGGTTTAGGTATTGATTACTCGCTATTGATGGTTAATCGCTTCCGTGAAGAGTTGCATGCGGGTAAGAGTGTTGAGCAATCAGTGGCACAAACTGTAGCTACGGCAGGAAAGACAGTCTTCTTCTCGGGAATTACCGTAATGATTACCCTTTCTTCGCTGATGCTATTTCCTCAGATGTTCCTAAAATCATTTGGCTATGCAGGTGTCACCGTTGTAGCAGTAGCCATCCTTGGCGCAATAATTCCACTGCCAGCAATTTTGGCTCTTCTCGGAGTAAAGATTGATAAGTTGGTAGTTAGAAAGAGCGCAATTACTCCTAAAGAAGATGGCCGTTGGGCTCACACCGCTCGCAATGTAATGAAGCGCCCAGTTGCAGTAGCCCTCCTTTCGCTAATTGCACTTGGAGTCTTAGCATCTCCGATAAAGAATGCAGTTTTCTCCCAAGTAGATAGTCGAGTACTACCGGCAACCAATAAAGCTTCGATCGCGGCCGCTTACACCTTGAGTAAGTTTCCAGGACAGCAAGGCAACCCAATTGAAATTGTTATTCCTAATGGTGGGAGTATGACAAGTGAAGTTTCGGCATACGCAACTTCGTTGGCTAAAGTTCCTGGAATTATTAGCGTTGGAACACCAGAAGCCATTGGAAAAGACATTCGAATAAATGCAGTTCACAGCATGGGATCTAGAACACCAGAAGCTGAAAAAATGATTCGAGAAGTTAGAAAGTTAAGTGCGCCAAAAGGAACGCTTGTGGGCGGGGTTGCAGCTGATTATGCCGATTCGCAGGCAGCGATTGCCAAGGTTCTTCCCAGGGCTCTTGGTTGGATTGCCCTTGGTGTTCTGATACTTCTATTTATGTTCACTGGATCAATTATCTTGCCAATTAAAGCCGTAATTTTAAACGTTGTCTCACTTAGCGCGATGCTTGGTGCTATGACATGGGTTTTCATAGATGGACATCTTGGATTCCTGGTAGGAAAGTTCACCAACACCGGAACTATTGATACTTCAATGGCAATCTTAATTTCCGTAGTTACTTTTGGTCTTTCTATGGACTACGAGTTATTCCTTCTCTCTCGTATAAAAGAAGAACATGATTTGGGTAAATCTAATGTTGAAGCAGTGGCAACTGGGTTGCAACGCTCTGCCAGAATTATCACCGCAGCTGCACTTTTACTTGCAATTGTCTTTGCCGCATTCATCACCAGTGGTGTTACTTCGATTAAAGAGCTCGGCTTTGGCGTAGCTTTTGCCATCATCTTGGATGCCACTTTAATTCGCGCGCTATTAGTGCCCGCACTTATGCGACTATTTGGTGAGCGAAACTGGTGGGCGCCTAAGGCAATGAAGCGATTTACGATTTCCCACTAGTAGCCATTATTCTTTCGGGGTGGATCTAATTGTCACCCTGCAATGTAAAGATCAGCCAGGCATCGTTCATGCGATGACCACGGCGATCCTTCAATGCCGTGGCAATATTATCGAAAACCAACAGTTCACTGATCCGACTACTAACTTCTTTGTTATGCGCACCCGATTTGAAACAGAACTCTCAACCGTAGAAGTAAACAAGAATCTTGAAGCGGGTCTGGGAAAGTTCAAGCCAACCCTTTCGGTTCGATCTGTAGCCGATAAGAAGCGTGCGCTAGTTCTAGTTACAAAAGAGAGCCATTGCTTGCGGGATCTACTTTATCTACAAGAACTTGGCGAGCTTCCAATTGAAATTCCGGCCGTAGTATCAAATCATTCAGAATTAAAACAATTGGTTGAAAATCATGACATTAAGTTCATCGATCAAAGTGGAATTGATAAGAAGTCATCAGAAGAGGCAATTAAGTCCCTAATCAAAGAGCATCAAATTGATCTAGTTGTTTTGGCTCGTTATATGCAGATTCTTTCACCAGAGCTTTGCCGTGAATTAAGTGGCCAAATCATTAATATTCACCATTCCTTTTTGCCTGGCTTCAAAGGAGCCAAGCCCTACCACCAAGCGCATGCAAGAGGTGTGAAGATAATTGGAGCAACAGCCCACTTTGTAACACCTGATTTAGATGAAGGTCCAATCATTGATCAAGATGTTGCACACGTTACTCATGCTGCAACTCCTGAGGACCTAATTGCAACCGGTCGAGATATTGAACGTCGCGTGCTTTCACGGGCAGTGCGCGATTTTGCAGAAGATAGAATTTTTATTGTTGGTGATAAAACGGTTGTGTTTCACAATTAAGTTCCTTGCATCACATATTTGATTTAGCTACTTTTTCACGCTTAACTAATTTGGTTAATCGTTTCTTGTTCTATAAATCACATGTCAAATAATTCTATTTCTCATCGTATTCACAGGCTTTGGGATCACATTGATCTTAGAAATGCCAATTGGCACATCAAGATTCATTCATAGAATCGAAGCAAAATGGACGGGAAAAGAAATACTCATACAAACTTCAAACGACTAGCGATTTTCGGCTCAGTCCTAGCTCTAAGCCTTGGATTCGTTCCAGGCTCAGCAAATGCAGCAGATGAAATGGCTACCTTAAATATTGTCACTGTTGTAACAAATGATCATGGCGGCACCTTAACTCCAGGTGATTTTGCAGTTCAGGTAAGTAATTCAGGCACCGTGGTTGCCGGAAGTCCAGCACTTGGTGTTGGCGAATCTGGAAAAAGTTTTTCACTTCCTGCAGGCACTTACATGCTTGCTGAAGCAGCCACTCCTGGTTATCGCGGAGTTTGGAGCGGGACTATCACTGCGGGTGGAACAGTCACATTAGTAGCTGGTCAAGTACTAACAGTGACCCGTACACATTTAGATATGCCTAATGTTGTTAGTGGATCTCCAGATCCAGTTGCAACAACACCAACTACTCCAACAACAACTGGTGGTGAACTTCCAAGCACTGGAACACCTTTTGGAAATCAATTATTGCTTGGTGGTGGACTATTTCTCCTTGGAGTGATCGGCATCAAAACTCGGAGATTGTTAAATAACTAGATCTCATAAATCCGGGACATGAGAAGAAACCGTAAGTATCGGTTTATAGCAATCCTTTCAGTCATCTCTTTGACTGGAGGGGTTGTTATTTCTGGCTTTACTGGATTCCAGATTTACTCTGCAAAAAAGGAAGAAGCTCGGGCCTACCTTCCAGCAAATTCGAGAGAGTGGAAGAGTGCACAAAGTGCAACTTCAAACCAGAGTACAAATGTTGCTTCGGGTAGTTTCTTGGGAACTTTAAGTATCCCTTCTTTGAAGAAAAGTATAAAAATATATCAAGGTACAACTGATAAAGAATTGGCTAAGGGAGCTGGGCACTATCTCCAAAGCGTTATGCCAGGTATTAGTGACAACTCAGTAATAGCCGGTCATAGAGATACTGTGTTTTCCAGTTTGGGCAAGGTCAATATTGGTGCATATATTGTCATCAAACTAAGTAACGGAACTTACACTTATAAAGTTAATAGAATTCGAATCGTCGATAAGAATGATAGAACCGTAATTGTTCCTACCCAAAATGCGACGTTAACACTTTCAACTTGCTATCCATTTATTTATATAGGTTCAGCACCAAAAAGATACATAGTTGTGGCAAATATGGTCCTACAGGCTCCAGATGTTTTACCTTTGAATCCAACTCCTATTAATATTAAAAATATTATCGAAACCTAAACGTTTACTTAGGCAAGTTATTTGGCTTTTAGAAATAAGTGTCCTAGGCGGGAGTTGAACCTGCGACCTACCGCTTAGGAGGCGGTTGCTCTATCCACTGAGCTACTAGGACCTAAAGAAATTGTTGGACTTTTATACGAAGTAAGTTTATCGGCTCTTGCCTATATCTAATACGCAGGACTAGACTCGCCAAAACTAGAAAAACTCGTTTGGAGTTGATTTTTATATGAAGGCCCTTGTTATAGGTGCCGGTGGAGTTGGTAGTGCAATAGCAAATATTGCATCTCGTCGTTCATTCATTACAGAATTCGTTATCGCTGACCGCGACTTGGTCAAGGCCGAAGCTGCTGTAAACCGTTTGAAAGATCCCCGATTTTTAGCCGCAAATGTTAATGCTGCAGAACTAGAAGATATCCGAGCTTTAATTCGTAAGGCAGACCCAGATATTGTGATCAACGCAGTTGATCCAAGGTTTGTCATGCCAATCTTTTTAGCTTGCGAGATTGAAAATAGAAACTACATGGATATGGCCATGTCACTTTCACGTCCCCACCCCCATTACCCAGAGACTGAAACTGGCGTTAAGTTCGGTGACGAACAATTCGCTCGTGATTGGAACTGGGCAGAGCGCGGAATTTATGCCCTAATTGGCATGGGTGTTGAGCCAGGAATGAGTGATGTCTTTGCAAAATATGCAGCTGATGAACTCTTTTCAAGAATTGATTCGCTAACAGTTCTAGATGGATCTAACTTGGTCGTTGAAGGCTATGAGTTTGCTCCTTCCTTCTCCATATGGACCACCATTGAAGAATGTCTAAATCCCCCAATTATTTGGGAAGATGGCCGCGGTTGGTTCACAACAGCTCCCTTCTCTGAATTAGAAATCTTTGATTTCCCAGAAGGGATTGGACCTGTTGAATGTGTGAATGTAGAACACGAAGAAGTAGTTCTTATCCCACAGAAGATTGATGCCAAGAAAGTCAACTTCAAATACGGCCTTGGTGCGCAATTTATCTCAGTATTGAAAACCATTCATATGCTGGGGATGGATCGCAAAGAAACCGTTGATGTGCAGGGCGTTCAAGTATCACCGCGTGATCTACTTGCCGCATCTCTGCCAGATCCAGCCACCCTCGGATCTCGAATGAAGGGAAAGACTTGCGCCGGTGCGCTAGTCAAAGGCTTAGATAAAAATGGTGAACCAAAAGCTGTTTACATCTATAACGTGGTTGATAACGCCTGGTCTATGGAAAATTACGGTGATCAAGCAGTTGTTTGGCAAACCGCAATTAATCCAGTTATTGCCATGGAATTGATCCATGCCGGTGTTTGGAAGCCAGAGCCTGGGGTTAGTGGACCTGAATGGTTTGATCCAAAGCCATTCTTGGAAAAGATCGCAGAGTTTGGAACTTCATGGCATATTCGCGATGAGTCCATTGCAGGAATCGTAAAGTAAATGGCTACTGCTCTTGTAACAGGCGCCACCGCCGGTATTGGTGAGGCTTTCACAAGACTTCTAGCTTCAAAAGGTTTTGACCTTGTTCTTGTCGCACGTGATAAAAAACGGCTTCAAGAACGGGCCAAGGCTCTTGAAATTAAGTACAAAATAAAGACTGAAGTTCTAGTTGCCGACCTGACTGATTCTAAAGCTGTTGAAAAAGTTGCAAAGCGCTTGATTGATAATAAGTCTCCAATTGAGGTGCTGATAAACAATGCCGGTTTTGGTATCAATCAGAGTTTTCTAAAGAGCCCACTTGGCCTAGAACTTGACCTATTAGATGTATTAGTTAAAGCCCCTATGCAGTTGATGCACGCAATCTTGCCAACCATGAAAACTCGAAATTCCGGAACGATCATTAACGTATCTAGCGTTGCCTCCTGGATCACAAGTGGTACCTACAGTGCATCAAAGTCATATTTGACTGTGCTATCTGAATCAATGAACACGGAATTAAAAGCAACCAATATAAAAGTTACTGCTCTTTGTCCGGGATTTACCCACACAGAATTTCACCAACGAGGTGGCATGAAGATGCATGGACTTCCGAACTTCCTGTGGCTAGAAGCTGATCGAGTTGTGGCAGATGCTTGGCGGGCATCCCAGTCGGGAAAACCACTTTCTATCCCGGGTTGGCAATATAAGATCCTAAGTTTTATTGCCCGATTTGGCCCTCGTCCAATCGTTCGCAAGCAGGGGCTAAAGGTTCGTAAGCGCCAACGAACCAATAATTAACCCGTATTCACAGCATTTTCTCGGCACATTTCCGATTCTCTACCAAGGAATTGGCAGCCCCAAAGATAGAATTCAAACATTCAGGCTTGTTCCTTATCGGAGGTAGTTCGTGTCTAAGAAACTAATCGCATCAGTAACCGCAGTTCTATTTGTTGCGGCATCACTTGTAACTGGTATCTCATCAGCCCACGCAGCCAACAAAGCCAATGGTGCTTGCGCTAAGGCCAACACTTCTGTGAAGATTGGTAAGAACACCTACAAATGCACATACAACCCAACTGCCACTGTTAAGAAACTAACCTGGACCTCTACTATTTGCATTCAAGCAAATACAGATCTAAAGAGTGCATTGCCACTTTCGAATTCACTTCTTACCTCTTACAACGGTCGCGTAACAAGTGCTACTCGTCAAAAAGCAACCAACACCAGACTTATTACTGCAAGTCAAGCAAATGTTGATAAGTGGAGCAAAGATTTAGCTGCTTATCTAGCCGCTCATCCAACAGCTGAGACCACTGGTACTGAAGCAGAGAAGAAGAATATTGCTGCAGTTAAAGATGGAATCGCCCGAAATAAGCAACGTGTTATTGACCTTACAACGGCGATTGCAAGTTTAGACAGCCAAATTAAAGATGCGCAAGATGGTTTAGCCTCTGCTCAAGCAGATATCAATACCGCAAAGGCAACTTTAGCTGCTGCTTGCAAGCTCTAAATAATTAAATATAAATACCTGTTAGCCAATAACTGCAGAAGTTGCAGTCGCGGTTAGCGGGTATTTGTATAACCCCACTTGTGCGGGACCTTGAATAACTGCTCCATCTAAACCAAATTGTGATCCGTGGGCTGGGCAAACAAATTTCTTACCAACTTGCTCCACAGGTACTCCTTGATGAGTACACGAAAGATTCATCGCTACTAATCCTTTTGTTCCAAGAGCAGTTCTAACAACTGCAAGTGATGAACCATCAGAGAGCGGAATAGTAACTACGCCACCAACTTTTGCCAGACTTTTGTTCTTCGTTAGATCTAATTGCAATTTCTTTCCCACAGCCTTAATGCCTACTGCAGGTGTCGCACCAAATGCAGCTTCAGGTAGAATTCCTAAACCAACTAAAGCCATGCCACATAAAAGTCCTCGACGACTAACAGATGCTTTCACTTGCTCGCTCATTTATTCTCCAAGATCAAATAGTTGCGGATAACTCTTATTTATATCTAGCCAAAGCCGTAGGCTCCAAGGATGCTAAGGGTGGCAATTTATCGCAGCCTTCGCATTGCTGCACCTTTAATCCTCATCTCTCAGGTAATAATCAGAATACTTTCACCAAACCCGGCGATCTTGCCTGACTTAGTTCTCTATAACTTGGTTGGGTTACTTGCGTCTTTTATCGCCTTGACCTCCCCAGCGTTCAATGATCGATTTGCTCGGGTGATAATAACTGGAGCCATTGTTCTTTGGACTATTGGATCCACTTTCTCAACTTGGAATTCATTTTATGATTTCCAGCTACTACCAACTATCACCGATTACAACTACGCGCTTTTCTATCCCTTGATGCTTGCCGGGATCCTACGGGCTCTTTCAATAAATAAGAAAATTCTTTCACTTGAATTACTAGATACTGTAATTATTGCACTCGGTGCCTCAAGTGTTATTGCGTCGTTTCTTCTTATACCAGCAATGCTTCATTTAGATGGACCAGCATTTTCTGTATTTCTCTCAATTCTCTATCCAACCGGAGATATTGTTTTGGTGGCAATCACGGTCGCGCTAGTCACTTTGCAACCACGAACTGCCAGATCGCTCTTACTGCTTTGCGGAATTCTACTATTTGCAATTACTGATCTCTACTACTTACTGCAGTCAACAACTAGCAGTTATAGCTTTGGCCAAATTTCAGATGATGGTTGGATCTTGGGACTACTTCTAGTTAGTGAGTCACTTTGGCACCATGGTGGAGAGGCTGAAATTTCGGAGCGAGTAAATTCAATAGCTACAACTTTCTCGCTGGTAGCAAGTTCCTCAATTCTTGCAGTTGCAGCGCTAAAGCCAAACTACTTTCCAGCGTTTGTACTTGTTCCTGGCTTTGCAACCATCACTCTTGCCTTTATCCGAATGGCTCTTGCCCTACGTGATGCCAGGAGTGTTACAACTGAACGTGAACTAGCAAGAACTGATGAACTAACTGGACTTCCAAATAGGAGAAGGTTTTTAGTTGAATTAGAAATTCTTCGAAGAAAAGAAGGCACCTTGCTGCTTTTGGATTTAGATGGTTTTAAATTAGTAAATGATAAATATGGCCATGACATTGGAGATCTCCTACTAAAGCAGGTAACCATAAGATTTCACAGGGCAATCCCAGAAAGTGTCTTAATTGCCAGACTGGGCGGAGATGAATTTGGGGTGATTGTTTATGGCCCACCTGAATACGGAACTGAAATTGCACTTGCAATTCGTGCCACCCTGTCTTATCCATTCACACTTTCGGTCGGTGAAGTTAGTGTCGGGGTGAGTATTGGCTCAGTAAATAGTGATCAAAAGAGTGAGAATAAAGAAGAGCTACTTCGCAAAGCAGATAGTGCGATGTATGAAGCAAAGAGAAGTGGGACTGGGTTGGTTAATTTTCAGGCTTAGTAGGTTTATCAGCCTTTATTTCTTGCAATCTGGCCAAAGACTCCAGACGTTCAACCGCATGATCAACAATTCTCTCTGGATAATCATGCAGGTAGCCATCTAGATAAAGCCAAGGTTCATGAATCTCTTTATCGGATAGGTGTGAAAGTTCTGGAACATATTTACGAATATAAGTTCCCTCTTCATCAAAGCGCTTGCCTTGCTCTATCGGATTAAAAACCCGGTAATAAGGTGAGGCATCTGTTCCACATCCGGCAGTCCACTGCCACCCGTGGGCATTAGAGGCAACGTCAAAGTCAACTAAATGCTCCATAAAGAAATCAGCACCATGTTGCCATTCAACATGAAGATCCTTTACTAAGAATGAGGCAACAACCATTCTGGTTCGATTATGCATCCAACCTTCTTTAAGTAACTGGCGCATGGCAGCATCAACGAATGGATAGCCAGTCTTGCCTTCACACCAAGCTTTGAACTTCTGATCTGGCTTTTCATAACGCATATCTTTAAATTTTGGTGCATAGTAATCATTATCTGTGTGGGGATTATGAAATAAAACATCTGCATAAAACTCGCGCCAGGCGATTTCCTTTCGAAAAACGTCATGGGCTTTGGTTTTATTTAGCTCCGCGAGCAAAGTTCTTGGATGAATTTCGCCCCACTTAAGGTGGGCACTTAACTTTGAGGTTCCATCAACACCGGCCATATTTCTCTGCTCATCATATGAATCAAGACCGTTTTTCTTAAACCATTTCCACCTTGCCTGTGCTGCGCTCTCACCTGCCGCAGTAATAAGTGTTCCCTCTGGCAATTTCCAATCAGGAAAATTTCGGTCGGTACTTTTAGGAGTTGGGGCTTTGATTGTTTTGGGCGCTGCTACTGGTGCTCGCCAACCATGAATACACCAAGCGTTATAGAACGGGGTGTAAACCTTGTAAGGTGTTCCAT
>CAIJOE010000094.1 GCA_903822245.1 uncultured Actinomycetes bacterium | reverse complement strand
TACACCTGCTTCTATGCCCGAGTTATTGATAATGATTTACCGCTGGCAGTAGATATTGTTTCAGATTTGATCACTTCTTCTAAAGTGGAAGCTAATGAAGTTGATAGTGAGCGAACTGTAGTTTTAAGTGAGATTGCAATCCGCGATGAAGATCCAAGTGATTACATCCATGAGCTTTATCTTGAAACCTACTATGGGAATTCACCTTTGGGTCGTTCGATCCTAGGCACCGTTGATTCAATCAACAATATGTCTAGAAATGCTGTTTTTAATTATTATAAAAAGCGCTATCAACCAGAGGATCTAGTCGTCTCAGTTGCCGGAAATATTAAACATAAGAAGGTAGTTAAATTAGTTGAAGAGGCGTTGAGTCGAGATGGTTTCCTAGATGTTGACTCACGTTCCTCAAACAAGCGTGAAAGTGTTGCTGTTAAGACACCTGGACTTGGAAAAGTTGGATTATTGGACCGCAAGACAGAGCAAGGACATGTGGTCTATGGTTTCCCGGGTTTGGCCAGAAGCGATGATCGCCGTTTTGCTTTAAGTGTCTTAGCTTCTGCTATCGGCGGAGGAATGTCTTCACGGTTGTTCCAAGAAATTCGCGAAAAGCGCGGACTTGCATATACAACATATGCCTACCCACAACAATTTGCTGGAACTGGAACCCTTGGTTTCTATGCAGGCTCAAAGCCAGAAAAGGTTGAAGAGGTTTTAAAGATTATGCGTGAGGTGGCTGAAAATGTTGCCGAGCACGGGCTTACTGATGAAGAAATTCTCCGCGCCAAAGGCGCAGTGGCTGGTTCACTAATCCTTAGCCAAGAGGACTCTGGCTCGCGCATGATCCGAATTGGCAAGAGCGAACTAGTTAACGGCGAGATTATGAGTTTTGATGAGATTATCAAGCAGGTAAAAGCCGTGACATCTGATCAAATTTTGGAATTAGCCCGCGACCTGTTTAACAATCCCGCTACGCTTGCCGTTGTGGGACCGTTCCGCAGCAAGACGAAGTTTGAGAAGGTAATTTCATGAGTATCAAAGTAGGCGTACTTGGCGCAAAGGGCCGCATGGGTTCTGAAGCTGTGAAGGCTATAAGTGCTGCAAATGATTTAGAAGTTGTAGCCCAAATTGATCTTGGGGATTCACTAGACCAACTTATCGCAAGTGGCGCTCAAACAATTGTTGATTTCACTCATCCAGATGCCGTCATGGGAAACATTGAATTTGCAATTAATAATGGAATTAATGTCGTCGTGGGAACAACAGGTTTTGATGAGAAGAAGTTGAATCTAATCAAAGGCTGGCTTGCCGCAAATCCAAAAGTAGGGGCACTAATTGCGCCAAACTTTGGCCTAGGCGCCGTTTTGATGATGCAGTTTGCTTCCCAAGCATCAAAGTATTTTGAATCAGTTGAAATTGTTGAGCTCCATCACCCAGCAAAGGTAGATGCGCCATCTGGAACTGCAGCTAGAACAGCAGAATTAATCACGCAGGCAAGACGCTCGGTCAACAAGGAAGCAATGCCAGATGCAACAACTTCAGCCCTGGATGGCGCAAGAGGGGCAAAAATTGGCGATGTTCCAGTGCATTCTCTTCGACTTCGTGGCTTAGTAGCCCACCAAGAAGTAATCCTTGGTGATTTAGGTGAGACCTTGACCATTCGTCATGACTCGATCGATCGCACTGGGTTTATGCCGGGTGTATTACTGGGTGTTAGAAAAGTTGGATCAACTCCTGGCCTAACATTTGGGCTAGAGCACTTTATGGATCTCAAGTAAGGGGTAAAAAATGTCAGCAAAAGTAACGATGTATGGCGCCGAATGGTGTGGTGACTGCCGCCGCTCTAAGAAATTTATGGAAGGCAATAATGTTGAATTTAACTACATTAATGTGGAAGAAGATTTAACAGCCGCTGAAAAAGTAAAAGAGATCAATAATGGAATGCAATCAATTCCAGTTATCGTTTTTGAAGATGGAACTCACTTAACTGAGCCTTCAGATAATGACCTAAAGGCAAAGCTTGAAAGCTTGAATATTCTTTAAAAGACTCGATACAAGACGGCAGAAGTAACAGCAGCGCCCACAACCACAACCGGGAAGGGCGCTTTTGCTATTAGTAGGGCGATTGCGGCAGCAACTCCTGCGGTGCGATTATCAATTACTAATTTAGTCTTATCGGCTAAAGAATTGACCGCAACCAAAGCGCTTAGCAGAGCAATTGGAATTAGATTATTAATTAGTTGAACCCTTGGATGGTTTAGCCAATTTTCGGGTACCGAGGCACCAAATAGTTTAAGGCAAAATGCTAAAGCGCTAGATCCAATGACGCTGATCCAAAAGATACTCATGCTCGCCACCCAAAGAGAATTGCTAGAAGTGCGCATGTGATAATCGGAACTCCGGCAGGTGCAAATGGAGTGAGGGCTAAAGAAAGCAAAGTGGCACAAATTGCTATTGCCCGGGCTTTGCGATCAACCAAACGTGGCCAAAGCATTCCAAGGAATGCAGCAGGAACAGCCGCATCTAACCCCCAGGCGGATGGATTGCCCATAGCTTTTGCACCAAGTGCGCCAAGTAAGGTGAATAAATTCCAGAAGATATAAACGCCAATCCCGGTATACCAAAAGCCTTTAATTTGATCGACTTCATCATTTTGAGAAAGACAAACTCCGGTTGATTCATCTATTGTTATTTGCGCACCAGCAAGTCTTTTTAATCCACGCATCTTCAATATTGGTGCTAGACGAAGTCCATAAAGTGCATTTCTAGTTCCAAGAAGCGTCGAGGTTGCAATTGCACTTAATGCACTTCCACCGGCGCCAATTACGCCAACAACGGCGAATTGTGATGCGCCCG
>CAIJOE010000093.1 GCA_903822245.1 uncultured Actinomycetes bacterium | reverse complement strand
TTTTTGATTTATCTGATTTTTAACTTTGGCTTTATCAAAGTTAATAACTTTTGGGTGATAGCGCTCATATGAGGTCATTAATAAGAGAATTCCCTCTCTTAACTTCTTATCATCTGGTCGTTCATTACCAGTGGCAAGTCCACAGCTAGTTAGAAGCAGGATTACCGGCAGGCAAATAGCAACTAGCCGTAAATGTCTGCGAGCGCCTTGCATGAGGCAATCCTAGGCGCATTTGAGCAATCGGCAGCTGGAATAGATTCTTTTGTGAAATGGTTCTATTATTCGAGTAGTTGAAGGTTCAACTAACTTAAGTTGAACATAGAGGGAGTCAGTAAATGCCAGCAGTAACCGTTGCAGATATCACCGTTCTACCTAAGGTGCTAGCTGATCCAAATTCGCGCCCTCGCCGCGTAAAAAGCGTTACTACTGCGCCACAAGGTTTTGAAGGCGAAGGTTTTCCAGTCCGCCGAGCATTTGCTGGTGTTGATTTAGCGGAATTAGACCCGTTTATTCATTTAGATCAAATGGGCGAAGTTGAATACGCCCCAGGTGAGCCAAAGGGAACACCATGGCACCCACATCGCGGCTTTGAAACTGTTACTTACATTATTGATGGAATATTTGATCACAAAGATAATCATGGTGGTGGGGGAACAATCACTAACGGTGATACGCAATGGATGACTGCAGGTGCTGGAATTTTGCATATCGAAACTCCACCGGAGCATTTAGTAATGAGTGGGGGGCTATTTCATGGCTTCCAACTTTGGGTAAACCTGCCAGCAGAAAAGAAATGGGCAACTCCGGGTTATCAAGACCTTAGAGCTTCACAAGTCGCACTTCTTTCATCACACGATGGCGGCGCTCTACTTAGAGTTATTGCTGGTGAGGTTGCTGGCCATGTGGGACCAGGATCAACCCAAACTCCGATGACGATGGTCCATGCAACTATTGCGCCAGGGGCTGAACTTCAATTGCCGTGGAAGAAGGATTACAACGCACTTGTCTATACGTTAAATGGTCACGGTACTATTGGACAGGGCGATCAACCAGTTCACTTCGGACAACTTGCGGTATTAACTGATGGTGACACATTGGTAATTCGCGCCGACCAAAACCAAGAGTCGCGCTCGCCAACTATGGATGTGTTAATTCTTGGGGGGCAACCAATTCAAGAGCCAGTTGCTTGGATGGGGCCATTTGTAATGAATACAAAAGCCGAAGTACTCAAGGCCTTTGATGACTTTCAAAAAGGATTACTTGGCACCGTTCCAGCAGAGCACCTAGAGCCAAAGCGATCCTTAAATCGTTCAGGTGCGGGCGTAAAGCTCGGCGGGGATATTCGCGATGTTCACGGCGCACCTAAAGATGTAGTCGAAGGAAATTAAAGGTTCTTTAGCGCACTAACTACTTTGCCAAGTGATTCTTTAGCATCACCAAACAAGAGTGAGGTCTTTGGGTCATAGAGAAGTTCATTCTCAATACCTGCAAAACCTGGACGCATTGAACGCTTTAGGAAAATAACATTTCCCGCGCTAGCAACATCAAGAATTGGCATTCCATAGATTGGACATCCTGGAGTGGTCTTGGCGGCTGGGTTTACAACGTCATTTGCACCAACAACAAGAACTACATCAGTTTGTGGGAATGTTGGATTTATTTCTTCCATTTCAACTAATTGTTCGTAAGGAACATTGGCTTCCGCTAGAAGAACATTCATATGACCTGGCATACGACCAGCAACTGGGTGAATTCCATATGCTACCTCAACACCTTTAGCGGTTAGCAGATCAGCTAATTCGCGAACCGTGTGCTGGGCTTGGGCAACAGCAAGTCCGAAACCTGGAACTACAACTACGCGCTGGGCATAGTTGAGCAAGATTGCCACATCATCTGGCGAACTTGATTTCACTGAACGAGTTTCAGTAACCCCAGTAGCAGCTTGTGGCTTTGCAGTGAAGGCACCAAAGAGGGTTCCAAATAATGAGCGGCCCATCGCATCAGCCATCAAACGAGTAAGGATTGTTCCAGAAGCACCAACTAGAGTTCCAGCAACAATTAGAAGCGTTGATTGAAGAACATAACCACTAGCGGCAACTGTTAAACCAGTAAATGCATTTAATAGTGAGATAACGATTGGCACATCTGCCCCACCAACTGGTAGAACAAAGAGCACACCAAATAGAAGTGAAAGTAAGCCCATTGCTAGTAGCGGGGTATTGCCACCTGATGCGATGGTCCAACCACCAGTTCCCAAAACCGCAGCCAAAGTGGCAGCAATTAAAAAGCGACCACCAGGAAATACCACTGGGCGAGTAGTCATAAGCTCTTGGAGCTTCATGAATGTAATAACTGAACCAGAGAAAGAGGTGCAACCAACAATTACGGTAAAGACCGTTGCAACGATATTTGCTTTTGAAGGAGTTCCCTCAGCGCTTAGGTTTAGATACTCAACAATGGCAACGAGGGCTGCTGCCCCACCACCAACACCATTAAATAGTGCAACAAGCTGTGGCATCTGAGTCATTTGGATCTTGCGAGCAGCTGGAACACCAACTAGAACACCAAAGGCGATCGCTGCCAAGATTAAAAGTGTGTTGTGGTGCTTTGTTGAGCCCGGATCAAAGAACACCACGATGGTCGCAACAGTGGCACCAACTGCGCCAATTTGATTTCCGCGACGAGCCGTCTTTGGAGCAGATAATCCCTTGAGCGCCAAAATAAAGGAAACTGCAACACCAAGGCCAATTACTGAATAAAGGTTAGCGTTCATTATTTCTTACCGCCTTTGCCTTTAAACATCTCCAGCATTCGGTCAGTAACAACAAAACCACCAACCATGTTTATAGTTGCTAGCACCACGGCCAAGATCGAAAGTGTTATTTCAAGTGAGGTAGTTGCCTTATCTGCAACCAAAATCGCACCAACTAAAATAATTCCGTGAATTGCATTGGCACCTGACATCAATGGTGTGTGAAGCGTAGTTGAAACCTTTGAGACAACTTCAAATCCTACGAAGATCGAGAGGACAAAGATTGTCAGAATTGCCATTGTTGTCATTTCTTACCCTCCGGTGTGCGACGAGATCCGCCATGCGTAAGTGTTGCGGCATCAATAATTTCATCGGCGAAATCAGGTACTACATCGCCTGTTGGTTTTCCATCAACGCTTTTAGTCATTAGAAGTAGCAAGTTCACGACATTTCGTGAGAACAGCATTGATGCGTGATATGGCAGCTGACTTGGCACATCTTTTCCACCCCAGATAATCACACCATTTGAAGTAGTAATAGTTTCACCAGGCTTTGAGCCTTCGACGTTTCCACCAGTCTCAGCAGCAAGGTCAACTACTACGGCTCCTGATTTCATAGCCGAAACCATCGCACCAGTTACCAAACGCGGTGCTGGGCGACCTGGAACTGCAGCCGTTGTTATTAAAACATCTGCCCCGGCAAGATAAGGAGTTAGAAGTTCGCGTTGCTTTGCAGCGCGCTCTTCGGTCATCTCTCGGGCATAACCACCAGCGCCTTCAAGTGCTTCCAATTCAAGAGTAATAAACTTTGCGCCCATTGATTTAACTTCATCTGCTGATGAGGGACGAACATCGTAAGCACTTACTACTGCGCCAAGGCGCTTAGCGGTTGCAATTGCTTGTAAGCCAGCAACACCAGCACCTAGGACGATAACTTGCGCTGGGGTAACAGTTCCAGCAGCGGTCATCAAAAGTGGGAAGAAGCGCGGGGATAATTCAGCGCCAATTAGTGATGCGCGGTAACCAGCACATAGAGCTTGTGAGGTAAGTGCATCCATTGACTGCGCTCTTGAAATACGCGGAACTAACTCAAGTGAAAGTGCTGTAACCCCGGCACTTGCCGCAGCCTCAATCGAATCAACTGAAGTAGTTGGCGAGAGGAAAGATATGCTCAGCGCACCCTTTTTCAAAGACTTATATTGATCTGGTGTTAGTGGGGAGACGGCCGCAACCACATCGGCGTCACTAATTACATTTCCACTTTTGACACTCGCACCAGCGGCTGTGTATTGGTCATCAGAAAAACCTGACGCAACGCCAGCCCCTGATTCAATTACAACTTCAAGACCGGCTTTTGTAAGTTTTGAAATGATGTCGGGAACTAGTGCAACTCTACGTTCACCAGCCCGAATCTCTTTGGCTACGGAAATTCGCATGGTCGCACTTTAATGCCTAGATGAGGTTGGTTTAGCCAAATGGCTCGGATCCTTTAGATGTTACCCGTTAGTTCACCGCGATTTAAATGGTAGAGAATTGCCTGAATGGTGGTTCGGCGGTGGTAAGCCTCACGCCAAACAACAGACTTTGGACCATCTATTACCTCTGCCGCCACTTCTTCGCCCCTATGAGCAGGCAGGCAATGCATAAAGATTGAATCAGTAGTCGTTAAGTTCATTAATTCTTGGGTAATTGCATATGGAGCTAGGGCGGCTAACTTCTCAGTTCTCACAGATTCACTATCTCCCATAGACATCCAAACATCTGAGTAGAGAACTGATGAATCTTTGGCAGCTGCCTGTGGATCAGTTAGGACTTCAATCTTGGCTCCCGAGCCTTTGGCAATCTTTTCGGCAGTTGTGATAGCTAATGGATTTGGCGCCCATTTTCCACCTGGTGTTGCAACTACAACATGGGCACCAAGAATTGCACCCATTGTCATCCAGGCATTAGCCATATTGTTGCCATCACCAATGTAAGTAAATTTACGACCAGAAATATCAGAGCCAAACACTTCGCGAATTGTTAACCAATCTGCAAGTAGTTGGGTTGGGTGGTCATCATCGGTCAACGCATTGATTACTGGAATGGTTGCCCATTTACCTAACTCATCAACATCACTTTGCGCGAATGTTCGAACAATAAGGGCGCTGGCAAATCCGGAAATTACCCGAGCTGTGTCAGCGATTGTTTCGCCGCGACCAATTTGCAAATCTTCACCACGTAAGAACATTGGATGTCCGCCTAAGTGAGCCACTGCGGTTTCTGAAGCAAGTCTGGTTCTTGTTGAAGACTTAGTCATATAGATCGCAACGCTCTTATTTGCCAGCGCATCAGTTGAGCGCAGCGGGTTCTTAGCGAAATCTGCTGCGGTATCTAGGAGTAATTCGACATCAGCACGACTCAGATCTTCGGTGCGAAGGAGATCTTTCATTGCACAATAGTAAGGTAAGTACATGGGAATCTTCACACGTAGGGGATCAGATGGCGATGGCATTGGCCTAGAGCCATTTTCTGACGTGTTAACCGAAGAAGACACCCGCCTAACCAATGATGACGGTGACCATGAGCGTTTCTCGCATTATGTGAAAAAAGAAAAAATCGTTGAATCTGCCGTGACTGGCAAACCTGTTCGAGCGCTATGTGGCAAGAAATGGGTGCCTA
>CAIJOE010000092.1 GCA_903822245.1 uncultured Actinomycetes bacterium | reverse complement strand
ATCTCACCCAGATTACATGCAGGTGCAATTGCAAGGGATCGTTGCGATAACAATGAAGATAACTAAAGTTGAGACCGCATTTAAAATGAGCCAAAATAGAAGTGATACAGATCAAAAACAGATCGCTAAAGATTTACAGAGTTCGGAAAAGCTAGAAGAGCGAGTAATCGCCTCGGAAATGAAGCGTTTACAAGATCTAGGTTAGATCATGGATAGAGACCGCGAAGCTTGTGGGCTTCAGCAACTCTACTTACGCCTAACATCATTGCAGCTTCGCGCCAAGTAACCTTCTTAGAATCTGCCATAGCCTCAACTTCGCGTACTGATTTCATAAGGATGGCATTGAGCTGCTCTTTTACTTCTTCTGCCGTCCAGAAGAAATTCTGCTTATCTTGAACCCATTCGAAGTACGAAACGATTACGCCACCGGCATTGGCCAAGATATCTGGCACAACCAAGATGCCTTTTTCTTTCATGATCGCGTCCCCGCCTGGTGTTGTAGGAGCGTTAGCACCCTCAACAACAATCTTTGCCTGAATACCAGGTGCGGATTTTTCTGTAATTGCATCAGAGAGCGCTGCAGGGATTAGAACATCCACTTTCAAATGCAGGAGTTCATCGTTTGTAATCTTCTCACTTCCAGGAACGTTTATATTGCCCTGTGCTTTGTAATGGTTCCACAGTTCATCAATTGATTTAAATCCTGTTACACCACCGTGTACATCACTGACTGCGATGACCTTCATGCCCATTTGCTCGCAAGCAATCGCACCCCAGTAGCCAACTTTTCCAAAACCTTGGATTGCAACAGTTGCCCCTTGCGGATCAATACCTTTAACTCGTAGTGCCTCGCGCGCCGCAATAGCCACGCCATCACCCGTTGCGGATGTGCGACCGAGTGAACCACCGAGAACAATTGGTTTACCCGTAACAACCCCTGGTACTGAGAAGCCGGCATTCACAGAGTAGGTATCCATCATCCATGCCATGTTGCGCTCATCTGTGCCGACATCTGGGGCTGGGATATCTCGTTCTGGTCCGATGATCGGAAGAATTTCTGATGTATAGCGACGAGTTAGTCGCTCATTTTCTGTTAACGAGAGAGAGCCGGCATCGACTGCTATGCCACCTTTTGCGCCACCGTAAGGAAGATTCGTGAGTGCACATTTCCACGTCATTAACATCGCCAAAGCGATTGTCTCGTTCATATCGATATCGGGGTGGAAGCGAACGCCGCCCTTAGAAGGACCGCGAGTTGTTGAGTATTGAACGCGGTAGCCGCGGTACATCTCAACATTGCCATTATCGCGTCGAAGCGGGACTGCAACTTCTAGAACGCGCCTTGGGGTGGAAAGGGTTTGCCAATCATTCTCAGAAAGTCCAAGTTGTGAAACCGCTTGTTTTAATTGAGATAGGGCAGTGTCGAGTGCTGACTCCGTTGTCATGTAATTGAGCATACTCTCGCTAGAGTAGCTTTGTGAACAACGTTGAAGTGAAAGAACTCATAACAGTCGATGAACAAGCGATGGGCCGAGCAATTTTTGATGAGGTTTGGCCGGTAATGGGTGGTGGCACTGAAATCACGCCAAACTTAATGCAGGCACTTGTGCATAATGGCGCATACCTTGCAGGGGCTTTTGTTGACGGAAAAATTGCGGGAGCGGCATTTGCATTTCCATCTATTAAAGAGGAAATACATTTACATTCACATAT
>CAIJOE010000091.1 GCA_903822245.1 uncultured Actinomycetes bacterium | reverse complement strand
TAGTAGCCATATATTTATCCTATTGCCTATCTATTTAATTTGCGACTTATGTTTAGGCTTGTTGGCCAGATTTTGGGAACCCAGAAATTCCTCGCCAGATTAGGTTTGATACCAATTCACCCGCCGTATTTCGGTCAATTTTGCCATCTCGTTCTAGCCAATGCCTGGCAGAAGTTTGTACCGTACCAATTAGACCAACAGCTAACATCATTGAGGATTCTTTGGTTAATCCGGTATCTAGTGAGATAACAGCAGAGAACGCAGCCGCACAGTCATATGTCATTCGATTTAAACGCTCACGAACCTGAGGCTCAACGCTCATATCGCTTTCGAAGAGCAATCTAAATGCTTCCCCTTCACGATTGATAAAGTCAAAGTAGGCATCAGTTGTGGCTCGAACTCGCTCGGCATTGTCAGTAGTAGAGGCAACTGCCTTTTGAATATCAAAGATTAAAGAGTCGATGTGAAGATCAAGGACTGCTAGATAGAGATCAAGTTTTGATGGGAAGTGCTGATAGAGAACTGGCTTACTAACCTTTGCTCGGTCAGCAATCTCATCCATAGCTGCAGCGTGATATCCAGCGGCAGTGAATACTTCTAAAGCAGCAGATAGAAGTTGCGCACGGCGCTCATCTCTTGGCAGACGGCCTTTATTGGCAGTCGAAGTGTCTGTACTCATTCTCCGTATCGTAGGGTTTTTTGGCCATATGAGCGAGTTTTATGCAACTACTTCGCAACAACTTCGAAAAAAGGTTCTATAAATCGTTGATTTAGTCCTCAATTTTGCGTTGACCGGAATATCAGAGAAAATTAGCGCGTTACTTAAGTAACTAATAGTTTAGAGATGAGCAAAAGTGTCGGCCACGTTAAAGCCACTTGTAGAACCAGGACCAGAGTTAACCGTCGATGAAGTCCGTCGGTATAGCCGCCATTTGATTATCCCTGATGTAGGAATGTTGGGTCAACGCCGCTTGATGAACGCAAAAGTTCTATGTGTAGGTGCCGGTGGACTTGGCTCACCAGCATTGATGTATTTAGCTGCAGCAGGTGTTGGAACTCTTGGAATAGTTGAATTCGACACTGTTGATGAATCCAATTTACAACGTCAAATAATTCATGGTCAATCTGATATCGGCAGAAGTAAGGCCGAAAGTGCAAAAGACTCAATAGCTGAAATTAATCCGTATGTGAAAGTTAAGATTCATAATGTTCGACTAGATGTAGATAATGTTATGGAAATATTTTCCCAATATGACTTGATTGTAGATGGCACAGATAATTTTGCAACACGATATTTAGTTAATGATGCTGCAGTTTTACTTAAGAAGCCTTATGTATGGGGTTCAATCTATAGATTCGATGGTCAAGCAAGTGTGTTCTGGGCCGAGCATGGACCTTGCTACCGATGCCTTTATCCAGAGCCACCACCACCCGGAATGGTTCCAAGTTGCGCCGAAGGCGGTGTCCTTGGAGTTCTCTGTGCCTCAATAGGGTCTATACAAACCACTGAAGCAATAAAGTTAATTGCTGGAATTGGTGAGTCACTTATTGGAGAATTGATTGTTTATGATGCTCTTGAACTTAGTTATCGAAAAGTAAAAATTCGCAAAGATCCAAAATGTCCTATCTGTTCTGCCAATCCTTCTCAAACTGAGTTATTGCCCGATTATGAATCATTCTGTGGAATGCTTTCAGATGGCGCGGCACAGGCATCAGCTGGCTCAACGATTTCCGTTACGGAATTGAAAGAGAAGATGGATAAGAAGGAAAAGTTCATGTTGATTGATGTTCGCGAACCTGGAGAATATGAAATCGTGAAAATTCCAGGCTCAACTTTGATTCCAAAGCAAGAATTTCTTAATGGCTCTGCCCTTGAAAAATTGCCACAGGATATTCCTATCATTTTGCACTGCAAATCTGGCGTTCGTTCTGCTGAATGCCTTGCGGTATTAAAGCAAGCAGGATTTTCTGATGCAACACATGTTTCCGGTGGTGTTATCGCTTGGGCAAAGCAGATCGACCCGTCACTTGCCATCTACTAAACTAAATTACCTATTGGAGAATTATGACTGAGCACCGTTTATTATTAGTTCACGCTCACCCAGATGATGAAACCATCAACAATGGAAGCACGATGGCGAAATACATTAGCGAAGGAGCACAAGTCACTCTCATTACCTGCACTCGCGGGGAAGAGGGAGAAGTCCTAATTCCTGAATTGTCACACTTGGCAAGTAATCAAAAAGATGAACTCGGAAGCCATCGAGAGATTGAATTAGCAAATGCCATGGCTGCACTTGGAGTAACTGACTACAGATTCTTAGGTGCTCCAGAAAAGAAATGGCGCGATAGCGGGATGATGGATACTGAACCGAATAAACGAAGTGATGTGTTCTGGCAGGCAGATTTAGATGAAGCCGCTTCCTATCTTGTGAAAGTAATCCGTGAAATTAAGCCACAAGTATTAATTACCTATGATGAAATTGGAGGTTATGGCCATCCAGACCATATTCAGGCACATCGTGTGGCCATGCGTGGAGCCGAGTTGGCTGCAGACCCTTCATTCGGCGAAGGTGAACCTTGGGACATTTCTAAAATTTATTGGAACACCATGCCCCGATCAGTTTTGGCTGAAGGACTGGCCAAGATGAAAGAAATCGGTTCAGATTTTTTTGGCGCAGAAAGTGTCGATGATTTACCTTTCGCGAAGCCTGATGAAGTTGTTACCACGATGATTGATGGAACCGCTTTTATAGATCAAAAGATGGCAGCAATGAAGGCGCACCCAACCCAAATTGAACTAGATGGACCTTTTTTCGCTCTTTCAAATCAATTAGGAAATCAAGTTTGGGGTAATGAGTACTACACCTTGGTCAAAGGTGAGCGAAGCTCAAAGGTTGATGTAAATGGAAGAGAGATTGACTTCTTTGCTTAAGTATTTGTGGGCTGCCCTTTCGGGGTTAGTTCTTGGACTATGCGCCGTTCTACTTCATAACACGCTTGTTCCAGTTGGTTTAGTTCTAACTTTTTTCTCAGAGGCCATCGGAATTTGGTTTCTCGGAAGAGTATTTGGCGCTAAACGTTTTAAGTTGATCGGGGCAATTGCCTGGTTTGGCATTGTTTTGCGCGCAGGCACTCCGGGGGCAGGAAATGAGATTTTAGTAATGGGAGATTCACTTGGAACTATCTTCTTGTTGGGCTCAATGGCAATCGCTGTGATAACAGTTATGAAGAGAATCTAAAGCCAATTCCATTCTTGACCACTTGGCGTATCTTTAACTTCGATTCCCGCAGATTGCAATTTATCTCTCAACTCATCACTCAATTTAAAGTCCTTATTTGTCCGAGCATTAGCCCTAGCAAGAAGTAATTCTTGTATATTTGAATCTACGGCCTTTTTGCTCATGACTTTAGTTAGCTCAAGTCCAATAATTTCGTCAATCTTTAATGCGATAGCGTGCTTGGTAGCAGGCGATAACGTCGAATCTTTTTCTACCTTCCGAAGTTTTTGAAGAGCGCGAGGCGTGTCTAAGTCCAAGTTAATATCCAGAGCCATTTGTGCCACGTTAGTCGCTACTTGCTCCAGATCTATTTCACCACTTTTATCGCTAAATCGTTCGCGCCATTTTGCCAAAGTGCCATCTGCAGTTTTAATAGAATCCCAAGTAAGGTCCATTTGACTGCGATACCTGTTCTCTAGAAAACAAAGTCGCAGTGCTAGGGGATCAATACCTTTGGCAATTAAATCTTTAAGCAATACAACATTGCCAGCACTTTTAGACATCTTGCGACCTTCAAAAAGTAGGTGTTCACCGTGTAGCCAGAGATCTACAACCTCAGATCCATCGGCTGCGTTGGATTGTGCCCGTTCATTTTCATGATGTGGGAAGCGAAGGTCAATACCTCCAATATGAAGATCCACATGGCCACTAAGGAGTTTTAGAGACATAGCTGAACATTCAATGTGCCATCCGGGAAATCCGGCGCCCCAAGGCGATTCCCAGACCATCTGGGTTCTACTTCCAGCGTTTTTCCAAAGCGCCCAGTCAGCATGAAATCTTTTTGCACCATCATCTGTGTATTCAAATCTGTGTCCAGGTTTTAGGGCATCCAATCTATTTCCTGAAATTGCACCATAACTTTCAAATGTTTGCGCGGAGAAATAAACCGAAGCATCAGTTCCAACATAAGCATTGCCATTTTCGATTAATTTTGAAATTAGCGCAATCATTAAATCGATAGTTTCACTTGCCCGCGGGTAGCCATCTGCTGGTTTAACGCCCAACAGGGCTAAGTCTTGATGAAATTTGCGTTCATAGTCACGAGCGATTTCAAAAGGGTCACGATTTTCTTTGCTGGATTGAGCCAACATCTTGTCTTCATCAGGCACATCTTCATTCATATGCCCGACATCTGTAATGTTTTGAATCAACTTGGTTCTATATCCAGAAAAATTGAGAGTTCTAGTCACTAAATCTGCGAGTAAGAAAGTTCGAAGGTTGCCTACATGCGCATCGCGGTAGACAGTTGGGCCACAGCAGTAAATTCTTACCTCAGCCCCATTGCTTATAAAAACTGCTTTCGTTTCTTTATTTTTGGTGTCATAAAGCTGTAGCCCAGTTTTTACGCCACTCATGATTCTCTCTTAATTCGCATTGTGGTCTGGTTTGGAACAACTTTCCAGACTGCAATTTTGGCTGGATCAAACTGATGGACTGATCCATCCTTCTTTTCTACAGTTGTCAAAGTCACAAGAATCCCCAAGAAGTCGCGGAATCCTCCCTCAGGATCTTGAACTCGGATTGAAACCCGCTTTCCAATATCGCTTTCCTGTGGGCGAGTGGTGGACATAGGCACTATTATTCCCATATTGAAGGAAAGTGCCACTTACAGTTGGCGATTTAGCGAAAGGAAAGTCGTGACCTACATAATTGCCGAACCTTGTGTCGATGTTAAAGATAAGTCTTGCATCGAAGAGTGTCCAGTTGATTGCATCTATGAGGGTTCTCGAATGCTCTATATCCAACCTGATGAGTGCGTTGACTGTGGCGCCTGTGAACCAGTTTGCCCAGTAGAAGCTATTTACTATGAAGATGATGTTCCATCACAATGGAAAGAATTCGGTGGAATTAATGGCGAGTTCTTCGTTGAGATCGGTTCACCTGGTGGCGCTAGCAAAGTTGGCCCAACCGGTTCTGATCACGCAACGGTAAAAGAACTTCCTGCCAAGTCATAAGTAGCACCAACTGAAGCTTCCAGATTTTCCTTGGGACAAGTTGGCTCCATATGGAACCCGCGCTAAATCTCATGCCAAAGGAATAATCGATCTCTCTATTGGAACACCAGTAGATTCGACTCCGGAATTTATTCAGAGCGCACTAGTTGATTCAAGTAATTCTCCTGGTTACCCAGTAACCACTGGAACAGCAGAATTGCGTAAAGCTA
>CAIJOE010000090.1 GCA_903822245.1 uncultured Actinomycetes bacterium | reverse complement strand
TCGGCTATAACACCTTAATTTTCTTAGCTTCTATGCTTGCGATTCCAGATGAGCTTTATGAATCTGCCTCAGTCGATGGTGCCACTAAATGGAAGCAATTTATCTATGTAACGTTGCCACAGCTTAAGAACACCATAACTTTCGTTCTCGTAGTCGGAACCATCGGCGGCTTACAGGTATTTGCCGAACCTCAGCAGTTAGCTGCTGATGGCGGCTCAAGTAAGCAATTCTTAACTTTGACGTTATTCCTCTATAACCAAGCATTTGTAAATAACAAATATGGCTATGCCGCAGCCATCGGTATTGCAATCACCATAATTGTTTTGATTATCTCGTTATTTAACTTCCTGATTACCCGTCGTATCTCAAACGATGGGGGAGGGCGCTAATGGCAAAGATTCCTCGTTGGCAGCGAACTTCACCACTTAGTTACTTAGCGCTAGCAACAATCACATTTCTATCTATCTTTCCGTTCTATTGGATGTTTGTTGTCTCGTCTAACACAAATGCCGAAATTTCTAAGAGCCCACCCTCTCTGATTCCAGGTGGTCGATTCCTAGTTGTGGCACAGAAGGTAATGAACGCCGAAGGTGTTTACTTTAGTAACGCATTGGTTAATACCTTTATCGTCGGAATTTCAATTGCTATCGCGCAGGTAGTTTTCTCAGCGATTGCAGGATTTGCCTTTGCCAAACTTAACTTCAAAGGACGTAAATTCTTTATTCTCTTTATCGTCGGAACCATGATGCTTCCAAGTCAGCTTGGAATCATCCCGCTCTTTATGTTGGTTAAAAATATGCACATGATCGATACCCTCTATGCACTGATTGTGCCGGCGCTGGTTACTGCATTTGGCGTCTTTTGGATGCGACAAATCATTGATGCGCAGGTTCCGAATGAATTGCTAGAAGCGGCCAGCATTGATGGTGCCAGCGTGCCTAGAATTTTCTTCGGTGTGGTGCTTCCGATTATTCGCCAAAGCTCATTTGTACTTGGTTTATTTGCCTTCTTGGCCGCTTGGAATGATTACCTCTGGCCCACAATTGTGTTGCAGAATCCGCATCACTTCACGCTACAAGTGGCACTTACTCAGCTAAAGCCTATGTATGGCTTGGATTACGCACTTCAGATGGGTGGCGCCTTCTTGGCGACTGCACCACTTTTGATTCTCTTCATATTTGTTGGCCGCAAACTCGTTAGCGGCGTCATGGACGGAGCGGTTAAAGGATAAGAATTTTTCTCGGGACATGAGAAAAGTAGGCACACTAGATAAAGAGGAAAAGGAAGATAAATGAAAATACAGGCAAAGAAAGTACTTGCTAGTCTTGCTGCCACAGTCACCGTGCTTGCTCTTTCAAGCGCAGTCTCTGCACCGGCGATCGCAGCTGGTGATCCACCTAAGGATGCAGTTATAAAATTGATTAGCCCGGTGCTGACCGACGCTAATACAAGTGAAGCTGCTGCCAATCAGAAGATGGCTGATGGTTGGGTAGCAAACGGCTGGTTTGGATCTGGTTTGGTTTACCAGCGTTCATTTATCCCAACTGGATCAACAATCAACCTGACCTATCATGTAACTGGTAAGGATGGAAAGATATTGGTTGGCCAAGATGTGAAACTACGCATCAACAAGGGTTATTCAAATTCATCTACCATCATGCAGGTAGATGACAAAGTAACAACCGGTGTTCACAAGCCAGAATCAGCTGACCAGCAACAAGTAACTCATAAAACTGATGCCTACGGAAACGTAACTTTTGTACTTAAGAATCTTGATAAGCCAGGAACTGGCGAACCTCAGCCAGAATCTCTAACTGCTAAGCCAAATATCAGCGCTGATGGTCTCAACGATCTACACTGTCAGGTATTGCCAGAGATCGCTGGCGAAATTCCAGATCACTCGGTAATTACCGAATTTCATTATTATGATCCAAAAGCACCTGCTGTTCAGGCTGCTACTCACCCAACAATTCGTCTAGTTTCACCCGGATTAACTGATGCAAACTCAATTCATCGAGAAGATCTTGAGAAGACTTTCAGCGTTGATAACCCTTGGTATGCAAAGGGAATCGGCTTCCGCCAGGCTTATGTACAAACTGGTTCAGCGCTAAACCTTCTATACAAAGTAACCGATGACAATGGAGTTGCGCTCGCAAATACAACTGTGAAACTTCATGTCAACAAGGCTTATAGTGCATCTAAAGCCGCAATGACTGATGGAGTTACTGCAACTGATTCGGCTAAAGATAGTTCACAAGGAAATGACCAAGCGTTATTAACTGGAACCACTGATGGCTTTGGTTTCGTGCTCTTCTCATTGAAGAACACAGATAAGAAGGGCGAGCCAGTTCCGGCAACCCTAACTACGCCAACTCCTACCGCAAATGGTCTATTTAGTCAGATCTTCCCAGAAATCACTGGTGCAGGTACTGATATCGCCGACATGGTTGAGTTCCACTTTATCGGTGACGCAGCTGTTGCTGCAGCACCAGCTGCGACCGGAATCTCAGTCAGCGCAAGCGCTGCTAAAGCAACTGTGAAGGGCAAGACTACTTACTCAATTACAGTTGCAATTGCGAATGCATCAGGAAAGTCTGTGGCAATCACAATTACTGGCTTGAAGACAGTGACCGAGAAAGTTTCAGTCGCTAACCAAGCTTTCAAGTACACCGTAACTGCCGGAGCTAAGACAGTTTCAGTAGTAGTAGCGGGCAAGACATATACCAGCAAAGTAACGGTTAAGTAGAAAGATTGAACCGGCGAGGCGATTTTCGCCTCGCCGGTTTTTCTAATTTGTTTCATGTTTGTTTCATAATTTAAGGAATTGAAAAACTATGTACCGTAAATTGCTAGCGCTAGTAGCCGCCTTAACATTGAGTGCATCCACCCTTTTATTAGTCTCTGCGAATGCGGCAGATAACAAACTTCCATTACTACCCCCGAAGATTACAGTTGGCTCAACTGGCTACACTTTTAAAGCTATCCCTGGTAAATGGATCGATAATGGCCCCAGCTCATTTCAGTGGACTTTAAATGGCAAGGCTTTAGCAGCCTCAGGCTTAACTCTGAGGCTAAATAGTGCTGACAATAAGAAGATATTGCAGTTCGTGGAATCACATGTATTCGATGACGGCAGTTCAGCAACCGCAAAATCTAATCTAATAACTTTAGGTCAGGTACTTCTGGCAAATTCGCTGGCAGTTCGTATTCGACCTACCGACGATAAGGTAATTGAAATTTCAGCGCTCCCGCAGAGTATTCCTACTACCGCTAAAGCAACGTACCAATGGTTTTCGGGATATTTCGAAATTAAGGGTGCTACCAAAAACTCCTATACTTTAAAGACTTCAGATTTAGGTAATGATATTTCTTTACAAGTTACATTCACGGCTAAGGGTTTTGTAACCTCAAAGCAGATCTCAAATACGATTTCGGTCGCAAATATCGCACGTAAGTATGTTCAAATCTGGTCGGATGAATTTAACGGAGATGCCGGAATAGGGGCAGATCCATTGATCTGGACTCCGCAGAACGGCGATGGAAGTGCATTTGGTAATCGTGGTTGGGGCAATAACGAACGTCAATGGTATGACGACAAAATTTCGACAACCGATGGTTCAGGTTCATATGTAATCAAAGCTATTACAGCCGGTGCTGGTGTTAATACCTGTTATTACAATGCACCATGTGAATGGTTAAGTACCAAACTCGTCACAAAAGATAAAGTCGGTTTTAAATATGGGCGAATTGAAGCTCGAATCAAGGGGCCAATCGGAGAAGGCACTTGGGGTGCCTTCTGGCTACTTGGCGCAAATATTGATGATCGTGGTTGGCCGGGATGTGGCGAAATTGATGTGACTGAACTTCTAGGTCGCCTACCAAATACCAACCTTGGTTATACCCATGGTCCGCTATCTGGTGGTGGTGGTCGTGGCGATCAAGTTGATATGGCCAAGTCACACAGTTCGGAATTCCATACCTATGCGGTCGATTGGTTGCCAGATCAGATTCGTTACTACTTAGATGGCGTTCCCTTTGTAACTGTAAATAAGAGCGATAAAGACTGGGTTTTTGACCATGAGTTTTACATCATTATTAACCTAGCGATGGGTGGAAATTTAGGTGGTGCAATCGATCCGAAACTCACTACTTCAAGCATGGCCTTTGACTATATCCGGGTGTACTCAATCAACG
>CAIJOE010000089.1 GCA_903822245.1 uncultured Actinomycetes bacterium | reverse complement strand
TTGCTTCTTGCTTCATTTCAATTTGCTTAGAATCAAGATTTGAATTGTCCTTAGAAAGAAAACTATTTAGAGATCTAAGGGCCTTTTTCTTAGTTTCAATTTCATAAATGGATCCAAAAAGGTATGCCGAAAGTGCAAGTCCAGTAAAGGAAAAAATCACAGAAGCAAGAAGCCTCTTTGATAATTGTGAGTCAAAGTGAAGAATCGATGTTGCATAGTATTCAGCGTAGTATCCCCGAATTAACCCAGTAGTAGACCAGACAAAAATACAGAGGAAAATACTTTGATTTCTTACTTTTCTTTTGCGAAGGATTGTAATTGAAGAAATATGCAAGAATAAGAACGAAGTTAATTCACCGGCAAGCACAATTTTTAAATGATTACTCAAACTGCCCGGAGATAAAACTACTTCGCGCTCATATGCAAAAAAGAAGGAGATGGGTAAATATACGATCATTGCAGGCATTGCTATTGCCGAACGCCCCGTTGATAAAAGTTTAAAGCGGCTGAGCCAAAACCTCACCGTATGACAACTTTGTCTTCCTGCCACATTCTTACTGCCAATATGCGTGGATTGAAATCCTCATCATTTTTTAGGCCTAATGTGGAAAAGGTTCTTTGGACAAGTGCTTCGGTGGCTCTAAGAGAAGTTCCACGACGCGAAGCAATCGCAGCATTTGTGTAACCCTCGGCAAGTAATCGAAGAATTTCTGCCTGAGTTTCACTAATTGCAATTCGGGTGCTCTCAGCTTGTGCTGGACGACCAGTACTCTCGTTGATTTGTGCAATGGAGTCCTGAACTGCGTTTCCAAGTGCTGAGATTGACTGCAACTCTGACTTCACAAGATAAATTACATTTTTAGGTAACTCAGTTCCACGTGGAAGTGCCAAGTTTGCTGAGGCATGGGAAGTCAGAATGACTTTTCCAATCCAGGGGCGTTGCTCATCAAGGAAATTCAAGAGATCGGCGCCACTTGGCGCATTAATTCCAAAGTTCAAATCTGTGATGATTGCGTGTGGGTCAAAGCCTTCAATAGCCTCAATGGCCTTTGCGACCGAATTCACGGCAATGACTTCGAAATTGGCATCGCTAAGAATCTCTCGGAGAAGATTGAGTGTGAACTCTTCATCTTCTGCAACGAGCACTCTTGTGCGAAATGCCGTCGTCATTACAACTCCATCCCTAGGGGTTTGGTTTAGAGAATGGTGATCCTAGATGTTTTCTAAGGGCAGAGCATCTTGGATGTTCGGGAGATACCACATTTGAATTTCACCATAGATAGCCCTTAAAGGCAATTACCTGTTTTAAGGCTCACTTTGCTTTGGGCTCAGGCTCACGCATCTAGAAAAAGGTGACGGGTATGCTCATTTCGTGAATAGGAATAAGTGGGATAACCGGCCTCGCTTAAGCAGTATTCAAAGGCGGACTCATCTTTTGGTCAAGCACCCCTCGGTGATTGCCAAGCGCTTAGGCGCGCTAATACTCACCGGAATTCTGATTTCTGTTGTCGCACCAGTACTAGCTGAAGAAAATAGTCCTTCCTCCTCTGTTGATCAGGCCGCGCCTTCTCCTGATGATTCATCTATGCCGGTTGACACCCCTACGGTCAGCGACACGCCAACTACAAGCCAAACATCAATACCTTCATCAATTCCTAGCGCTCAAAGCTCTGATACCTCTACAAGCACAGTGGACGCCCAGGCCGCCTCGCCATCACCCACACCTGCTGCGCCACTTGCAAGTCAAGTAATGCGCTTGGACTTACCAACAACTTTATCGGTCGATCCTCGGGCCTTATCCAAGACTTTACCTGCGATCAATATTGCCGGTCCTGAGTTTGTTCTGGCCTGTATTAGCTCACCACAAGCAACTCTTGACCTCTACGCAAAGAATTCCCAAGATTCAATCTTCAATGGCAAACACTTGGTTTCTGGTGACTTAACGCAACGGGTATTGCTCTCTGGAAGCACCGCGCAGGT
>CAIJOE010000088.1 GCA_903822245.1 uncultured Actinomycetes bacterium | reverse complement strand
GCCACTCTGCTTCAACTTTTATCATTTGTTTTGATTTTCCTCTTTTGTGAGCTAGCCGATAAAATATCAACTTATAAAAAACTCTCTATTTTGCTCAATAATTCGCTTTATATTATTTTTTATTTATTTATTATCGGTCCGATTCTTTATTTCGTTAATAAATTTTACAATATGAGCCACTACACATCAACTCGAAATCTATTTCTAGTCAATATTTCCGCAATGTTATTTTTCGTGGCAGCAGTTTTGTTTGGCAATATTGTCTTGACTGTCTATAATTCAAGAGAAAAAGAATTAGAGCAGTTGAGAAAGTATTTGCCAGAAAAACAAATAGCAAATATCTTGAGAGATAGTTTCGCAGCCAATGAGAATGAAGACTATGCCCAATATTTACACGCTGAAGTACAATCTCAACTTACTGCAAGTAAACTTTTGCTCCTTAAGGCCGCCGACTCTAATTTTTCTTCTATGTCCACTGAAACTACTCGCAAGGTTTTAGCACGATTAGAACTGCTCGAAGAACCGTATCAAAAGAAGATAGTTCGAAATCCGAAAATAAGACTTACTGAGCTGGCAGATACCTGGCGTGGATTGACTCGAATCAAGATGGATCTTCCTACAGAACTGAACTCTTTTTCGCCCAATGGAGAAGTAATTGCTCAACTAATTGAAGAGTCTGTAATAAATGCTATCCGCCATGGAAAGGCAAAAAACGTACGAGTAAATGTAACGATTGAGAACGAGATTTGTTACATTCAAATACAGGATGATGGAAAACTTAAGAGCACTCGAAAGCCCGGATTAGGCTCAACCTTCTTCCAAGTCTTTGCACCTGATTGGAAATTGGAGACTAACGAAGTTGGCACCTTGGCAACTATGTCTACTCCTTTTTAGTGATCCGAATTCTTCCAAATAAATAAGCCCCTAAGAAACTTTTAGGGGCTTATTTAGATTTTAAGGATTACTTCTTTTTTAGTGCCAGCCACGTCAATGGAATGAAAGCTGCCTGCACAACAATTGAAATTACTACTAGTGAGGTCGGCTTTCCATCGGCGAAGTAACTGATTACTTGCCCAATTGTCCAACCGATTGTTGAAATCAATAGGAAGATCAGAGCTGAATCTTGGTATTTCTTGTTCGCAAGTGAATAAAGTGCAAATAGAGCCATCATGGCTTCTGCTGCTGCAAATGCGCGCAAATTAGATAGTGCGCTAATTGATAGGTTCTTGTCCGAGAAAGCCATTGCTGGCGAGAAAAGTCCTCCTAATGACAAGATGGTTCCGGCAGTTCCTAGTATGGCGATGTAGAGAGTACGAAAGGAAAGCTTCATTTTTGACTCCTTGATTGGTCCTTGGTTACTTCTTACAGAACAATATTTAACTAAAAGTTGAAATCCTATTTATGTAGGCACGCCGAGAATTTGATTGCGCCTAAGTGAATTCTTAAGGCAGTGGCGTCAATCTCCCGCTTGAAAAGAGTAGATTCTTTTAGGCCCGCTTATATCCAGGCGGGCAAACTGGCTTGGCGCCAGAGACCTTTTTACTGGCTTTGCCCTTTAGACAATTAATTATGGTCACAGCCTTAGAACCACTAGTGACAGCCTTGGCACTTGCCGACTGAGTCAGCTTTACCTTGATATTTGGACTTGAGAAGGTAAAACCATTGGCTGAGAGGCGAAGGAACCCACCAGAATCACTCACAATTGTAGTTGCAACCTTATTTTCTCCGTCCAAACCAATAACTGAAATAGTTGCACTTATAGGCGCATTTGAAAATCCATATATACAGCGCGCTAACGTGTCACTAATCTGCAAGTTATAGCTACCTTGGAAAGTTGTTCCATCTGAAAGTAAGTGTGGTGCAGCAACCTTGTAATCCAAAGTTCCATTCACCGCATCAAACGTTGGCGCACCAGAAATGTATTGAGTAGCGTTAGTAGAAACTAAGCCACTAAATTGCCCAGCATTCTTTAAGTAGCAAGCAGTGGACTTATCTTCTTGTGGCGCAGCGCCACCTTGTTGTTGACCGCCACCTTGTGCAGGCTTTTGTCCTTGTGCACCCTGTTGTTGACCGCCACCTTGTTGTCCCTGCGCACCCTGATCGCCGCCACCTTGTGGTTGTTTTGCACTTTCTGGAGATTGCGTTTGACCAGTAGTTTGACTCTTTGCATCAATACTTTGGAATATCCATCTTGTTGGATTAGCTGCTGCTTTTTCACCGAAACTAGCCATCCAATTATTTAATTGATCAATTGATGCTTGGTCATAATCCTTTGCAACTTCCTGAATGGACATAGCATCAGAAAGGGTGATTCCACCTAATTTAGTTGCATCGGTAGGAGGTGGGGCCTTGGATGACATGGTTTTACTGCCATAAACATTGCCTGATACCCGCGATGGATACTTGTCATTAAATGCTTGAATTGCAGTTGGCACCGCTGATTGTGGGGTCCAAGCTGAATATGTTGGCACTATTACCGGATTACCAGAAAATGCGATGGTGGCATACTTATTTGAATCAAGAGCAAAGGTTGTGTCCGCGTGTGCCACACGACCATGGAACCAGCCCATGATGTAGACAGAAGTTTTGGCTGTTAATTTAAAGTTCACATCAAGTGGCATTGATTGGCCATAAGCGCAAGTCTTTTCACTTGCAGAATAAAGAATGCAGCCGCTGCCAGCAGGCAGGGCGCCACCAACTGGGTTATCCCCAAGCTTTTGGCCAGGTGAAACTGTGGTTGTTTGAAAAGCCTTGTCTGCGTTTGCTGGAGCAGGTCCAATTTTAATTCCGTAAATCTGTGCATTGACATCACCAGTAGCTGATTTGGATTTACCAAATGTCCAAGCACCGTTTTCATGTACATCTATTAGGTACTGCGTTCCACCAGAATGTGGAGCTCCTGGAATATCTACAATCTGTGCAGCTCCGCCAGATGGGATTCCCTTTGTTGGGTCACCAGTAAATGGCTTGTAAGCGGTTCCAGAATATGACTTCACACTATTTACGGTCAGCTTTTTGCCGTTTGCATCAAAAGCCTCTAGTGAAAGAACACAGTCCATCGTAAGGGAAGCTGAACACATGCCAAGAGTTGCTGAATATTTAAAAGCTGCTGATTTAGCGCATGCTGGATCGGTCAAACTAACGCACCAGTGATTTGCAGTTACGTTGCTCTTGCCTGGAAAAGAGCCATCTGCTTCTTGGCCAAGTAGCCAAGAATCACCGCTACTTGGGGCAGCCCCGATTCCATCGGCAATATAACCAATATAAGGAGTAGTCAAAACATCTTTTGGAAGTGGAGCGCTCCATTGCTCGTCAGGGACATCGGCGGCAAAAGAAATACTGTTACTAGAAAAAATGAAAACAATAATGCTAAGGACAAAAGAAAAAAGCCTAAGTTTTCTCACCGAGCGACTCTCCTCGTCCAATTTGGTTGGTTTAATAAGTCGGAATGCTATTGAAGCGGAACTTGATTTGGAAGGTTTTGGGCCACTAACTCAGGTTAAATTTTGGCTATTTCGCCTTACCTTGCGTGATCTTCATTTTGATTGTTGGTGCGGAGAAGCCAAAACCATAGGCACCCATTCTAAAGAAGCCATCTTTCTCATTTACTACTGTTGTGGCAATCTGATTTTGGCCATCATTGCTCACAACTGAAACCGTGGCACCAATTGGGGCTTTGGTAAAGCCGTAGATGCATCTAGCAACTGTGGAGTTAAGAACTAGGTCATATGTGCCAGCCATTAGATCACCATTTGGCTTTAGATGTGGGGCAGCAACTTTGAAATCAAGGGAGCCAGTCTTTGGATCAAGAGTTGGCGCACCAGAAGAGAAGACGCTGGCATTTGTAAAGATTAGGCCAGACAATGTCTTAGCCGTAGTGGTGCACTTACTTAATTTACTTGCCTTCTCGCTACCTAAAACTAAAGTCTGAAAACTCCACTGACTTGGCATTGCTGCTGCTTTATCGCCTAAAAGTGGCATCCAGGACATCATTTCATCCACGCCAGTATCATCGTAACTATTGCTAAGTCCCTTAAGTATTGAAACCTCACTTAATGGACCCTTGCGATTTTGGCCAGCATAAAGTCCACCACTTCGATCTTGCGTGTATTTTTCCAAAAGTGGGGCTGGCAGTTCTGAGCTCTTAACCCAACCATAAACAAGTGGAACCTTTACCGGTTCGGCGTCGATATTAATTAACATCGCATTTTGATCAACTTTGGCATCGGTTATTGAGACCACTGGATTTGCGAGACGGCCATAAAGCCAACTAGTAAAGCCCTGATTTGCCCGCACAGTAATTCCAAACGATAAATTCTCTGGGAAAGGTTGTGGCGCGATACAAACAGTTTTGGTAGCCATCAAGCAACGTGGATCAGCAATAAAGCCACTTAGATATGGCGGTGCAGGTTTCTTATTAGAACCAGCTGATTGCCCGACATATGCTTTTGGATTTAGATTTGGTCCACCAGGTTGGAAACTTCCCTGCTCGATCGTTACCGGATAAATACCGTTTGTAATTAAATCTAATTTAAATTTACTCGCAGGTGAGTTTCTAGTTGCATAATAATCACTCTTAATTAAGTAAAGATCACCACCGGCATGTGGGGCGGCGGGAATTGAGACCACAAGTGGGTTGCCGCCACTTGGCAGATCAACCGACTCATTTCCCTTAACTTTGGCATTGAAATCTGCCGTTAACTCTGGGCGGGGCGTATATTTGTGTGAAACCTCATTTGTATTTACATCTGTTACCCGAACTCCCCTGATGCAATTTTGTTCAAGAGCGTTATTACAAAAAGTTAAATTAATATCTGCCATCTGGGCCGTAAATTGGTTTGGGCATTCGCTAAGTGAGCTACACGGCTTCATCCCGGTGATCTTGTCCCCATCGCTTTTAAATGTGGCAAGGAAGGTAGACATACGGACTAAAGATCTAGTGTTGTTCACTAGATACCCGGTGAAACCAGGGCCAGATGGTTGTTGAACCTGGAACTGTTCATCGATCGGTGCATCAGCTCCCACACTTGAGTGCACTGGAATAAGCGCTAAAACTATGGCAAGGGGCACTATTGACATTAGAGGCCTGCGAAATACCTTGCTTCTCATCCCTGCAAATTACTCGAGGTTGGGCCAGATATCTATAACTTAAGATGAATTGAAGGTAAATGCCGACTACGATCTGCGCATGACATATCAACTAAGAGACCTAACAGGCAAAGTAGTCGTAATAACTGGGGCAACTGCTGGTATTGGCGCAGCAGCAGCCAAAGAACTTGTTGAACAAGGATGCAAGGTCGTTCTAAATGCTAGAAGTCAAGAGCGCCTAGGAAAGATGGTGGCTTCACTTGGTGATAACGCAATTTATGTTGCAGGTGATTGCTCTGATCCAGAAGTTTCACGCACCGTAGCAAAAGCAGCAATAGACAAGTTTGGCACCATCGATACCGTCGTTCCAAATGCTGGTATTGGTTTCTATGGCTCAATTCTTGATCACAGCGATGATGATGTAAATCGCATGATGCGCACAAACTATGAAGGAACTGTTCATATCATTCGCGCTTGTCTGCCAACGATGCTTGCAAAGAAAGAAGGCGATGTAATTATCGTCGCATCGGTAGCTGGCTTTCGTGGTGGCGATAATGAAGCAATTTATACCGGCACAAAGCACGCCCAAGTTGGTTTTGCTGGCAGCCTAGATCGCGAACTTCGCGCCAAAGGTGTTCGGGTGGCCCTTGTTTGCCCGGCTGGAGTTGAAACCGAATTCGCACTTGGCGTTGGTCGCACCGCGGGTGAAGATAAGTTAAAGACTTACCTACGCCCAGATGACGTAGCTTTTCAAGTAGTTCAGATCATGCGTCAACCTAGAACTGTGCGCACACATATCTGGACACTTTGGTCGATGCAGCAAGATTCATAATTTTTAATTGCGATTAAATAGGGTTACGGAGGGCAGATGTCACAGCTAAGAGTTGCTGTTGTTGGAACCGGTTCTATGGGAACTGATCACATTATTCGCATTAATACCCGAATCTCTGGCGCCAGCATCACTGCCATTATTGAGCCAGATCAAAAGCGAGCAAAGGACGCGCTAGTTCACGCACCAGAAGCTAAGAAGTTTGAGAATATTGAGCAGGCACTGGCAAGTGGCTTAGTTGATGCGGTGTTAATTGCTACTCCCGGTGAATATCATGAAGCGGTAATCATGCCGATTATTGCTGCTGGAATTCCAGTTCTATGTGAGAAGCCAATGACGCCAGATGTGCCCTCTGCGCTTCGAATTTGCGCGGCGGAAGTAAAGGCCGGAAAAAAGATTATCCAAGTAGGTTTTATGCGCCGCTTTGATGAGGGTTATATTGAATTGCGAGAACAAATAGCAAGTCAGCGCCTAGGTGAATTACTTGCCCTTCATTGCACCCATAGAAATCCTTCGGTGCCTGACTGGTATGGCAACGATATGTTGATCGCAGATTCAGTTTCCCACGAGTTCGATATTGTGCGTTATCTAACCAATTCCCCAATAGTTTCAGTAGAGGTCAAGCAACTTAAGCGAAATAAATTAGCGCCCGAGCGACTAAATGAGCCAATTTTGGTTTTAATGGAGACCGAATCTGGAATTGTTGCCGCGGTTGAAATGAATGTTTCAGTTCAATTTGGTTATCAAGTAATTACTGAGGCAGTCTTCCAAAAAGGAGTGGCTGAGATCGGTCGTTCATCAGGGATGACTACCTGGGAAGCTGGACGTTCTAGTCAAAGTGAACACACTACGTATATCACTCGCTTTGCCCGTGCTTATGATGATGAAATTCAGGCTTGGGTAAATGCTGCTTCAAAAGGTGGCATCGGTGGCCCAACTGCCTGGGATGGCTATATGTCAGTAGCAGGTGTGCAGGCCGGCCTTGCTTCACTTCGAAGTGGCAATAAAGAGTTTGCTACCTATGAGATTAAACCCACCTTCTATAACTAATTTTTTGGCAAAACACTTAATTAGACAATTCCAAGTGACTAGGATTTAGCCATGACAAATAAGAATTTACGTATTGGTGTAATCGGCGCTGGCCGAATCGGAATAGTTCACTCTGGATCAGTAAATGACACAGCAGGGGCTGAACTTGCAGTAATTGTTGATGCAATTGAAGAGAGCGCTGCAAAGCTTGCTGGCAAATACGGTGTTGCTCACACAACCAATGTTGAAGATATCTTCACTAAGGGTGATGTCGATGCAATAATCGTTGGCTCTCCTACCCCAACTCACGTTGACTTAATTTCCCGAGCAATCGATGCCGGAATCCACGTTCTTTGTGAGAAGCCAGTTGATCTTGATATCAACAGAGCGCTCTCAATTAAATCTAAGGTTTCAAACTCAAAGACCAACGTGTCGATAGCATTTAACCGTCGCTATGATCCAAACTTTGCAGCAGTCCATGCCCGCGTGAAGGCTGGCGAAATTGGGAATCTGGAGCAACTAGTACTAACAAGCCGTGACCCAGGAGAACCACCTCGTGCCTATATCGCAGTTTCTGGTGGAATCTTTCGCGACCAAGTAATCCACGATTTTGATATTGCCCGGTTCTTTGTTGGAGATATCGCCGAAGTAAGCACTTTCGGAGGAAACTTATTTAGTAAAGATATTGAAGCCGAAAATGACTTTGATACTGCAATCACAAATCTTCGGAGCAAGGATGGCAAACTAGTTTCGGTTATAAATTCGCGCCATTCTTCATATGGCTATGACCAACGTATTGAGGCATTTGGCTCAAAGGGAATGCTAAAGATCGATAACATCGCCGATACAACTGTGCGCTCATACACCTCTGATCACACAGAACAACGTGATCCATACATGAACTTCTTCCTAGAGCGATATGCGGCCTCATACCGTAAGGAATTAGCCCTATTTATTGAAAGTATCAATACCGGCAAACAACTAAACCCAACATATGAGGATGGTTGCCAAGCCTTAATTATTGCTGATGCCGCAACTGAGTCTGCCAAGACCGGCAAGGTTGTAACACTGAAGTAATTGACTGCATTAAAAAAGCCCACCAATATTTTTTGGTGGGCTTTTTAATTTAGTTTCTAGAAGCCTTCGGCATCTAGTTCAGCTAATACTCCTTGCAAGAATTCAAGACTTGCCTTTGCATCAGCATATGGGCCAGCACCTTGTGCTGGTTCGGCATAGATAGCGTTATCTTGCTCAAGGACAAACCATCCGGTGTAACCAGACTTTATTAGGCTACGAACAATTAAACGAATGTCAGCATCACCTTGTCCAAGTGGGGTGTAGAGATTCTTAGTGACTCCGTCGTAGTAAGTCATCTCGTGCTTACGTACTTTCTCAGCTACTGCTTCGTTAACATCTTTTAAGTGTGAATGGGCAACACGGTTTGGATACTTCTCGGCAAACTCTGCTGGATTTGTGCCGCCAATCATCATATGACCGGTGTCCAAACAGAATTGGATTGTTGAGCCATTTAGTACTCGCATTACATGATCGTATGTTTCAACCATAGTTCCAACGTGTGGGTGAAGAACTGTCTCTACACCAACTTCTGCCGCAGCGGCCTTAATTCGATTTAGATTTTCAAATAGAACATTCCACTCTGCATCGGTAAGTACTGGGAGCTTTTCGTCATAGCCAGTAATTCCAGAATTAGCAGCAAGAACTAAAGTTTTAGCGCCAGCTGCTTTATAACCCTCAAGCTCTGTTTTAACACCTGGGACTGGATCGTGATCAACTCGGTGAAGAATGACCGGCACAAAACCACCAACTGCAGTCATGTTGTGTTCTTTGAGAATAGAAGCTTTTAGCGATGGCTCCATTGGCAAGAAACCTTCTGGACCAAACTCAGTTGCACTAAAACCTAGTGAGGCCATTTCTTGAAGAACTCTTGCTGGTGACATTTGATGTCCCCAACCTGGTACTTCACAAACACCCCAAGAGATTGGTGCGGCTGCGATCTTTGCATTCTTTGCACTCATTTAGTGCTCCTATTCTTGATTAGATTTTCGTAACTTAGTTCATTTGCAATGGCTCTCGGTTGAGTTCCACTTAGTACATCTCTTACTCCCTTGGCCGCATCAATAAATGTTGCCAGAGTTGCTTGCTCACTCAAACCCATAACGTGCGGGGTTAGAACTGTGTTTTCGTGATTAAAGATTGCGTGGTGCTTCGGTGGTTCTGGCTCAAATACATCAAGGCCAATGCCAGCAAGCTTTCCAGAATTTAGGGACTCAAGGGCGGCGTCAAGATCAATCAAAGCACCTCGACTGCAATTGATTAGGATCGTGCCTTGGTTAAATTTAGCCAAGCGCTCGGTATTAATCAGCATTTTTGTTTCAGGTGTTAGTGGCACATGCAAAGTAATAATTTTAGAAGCTGACATTAACTCTTCAAGGCTTTTGACCTTCATATCGCTAGGAACTTCGGCGAATGGATCATATGCAATTACATTCATGCCAAATGCTTTGGCAAGATGAGCCACCCTCTGACCAATTCGGCCATAGCCGATAATTCCAAGAGTTTGCGTTTCTAAATCACCCACAGAATATTTATTACGCTGTTCAAACTTTCCACTTGCAACCAATTTTGTTAATGGGCCTAGCCGCTTTGTTAAGTGCAAGATATGAGCTAATACTCCTTCAGCAACAGCATTAGTGTTACTTCCTGGAGTAATTACAACCGGTATTCCCCTTGCATCGGCTTGCTTCATATCGACTAGATCAAATCCAACGCCGGTCCTAGCAATAACTTTTAGATTTGGCATCTTTTCAAAGGTGGAAGTATCAACTACATATGCTGCGCGAACTATTGCACCTTCTGCCTTTGCCATATCTTGCGGCGTTGGGTTATCGATAAAATCTATTTCATCACCCAAAATTGGCGCCACAACAGCAGAAGTAACTGGCCCAAGACCAATTACTAATGCTTTTGAGGAGTTAGACATGTTATTACTTAGCTATCGCCGCTGTAGTTCCGTTGACTGACTTAACACTGATCCACTTCTTTGACTCCGCTGATTCTTCAATTGCTGAAACAACTCTTGCTGCAGCAACTGCGTCGTGAATGTTTGAATTCTTAGCCGGTCCACCAAAGTAAGCTTCAAGGAATTTACGAGCTTCAACAATCTTTAAATCGTCATATCCCATTGACGTTCCAGCCCCTGGTTGGAAACTTCCGAAATCTCCAAACGATGGGCTAGCCATAACTCGTTGATACCCAACGTGCTCACCTTTGCGCCCGATTGCAATTTCAAGTTCGTTCATACGCTCAAAATCCCATTTAACCGAACCTTCAGTTCCATAGATTTCAAAGTTATAACTAGCACGTGGACCAACACAAACCCGAGAAGCCTCTATTGTTCCAACGGCGCCGGCCGCAATTGCATTATCTGCAAAACGAATTAGAGCTCCGCCGTAATCCTCGTTTTCAACTGGTTTCTTCTCGCCACCTTCTATTACATCAAAGTGAGTGCCACTACCCATTTGCAAAACTGGACGCTCAGTAATAACTGTCTTGGTTATTCCACTGACTTCAGCAATAGGTCCAACTAAGTACTGCACTAAGTCAGCTAAGTGCCCCATAAGATCGCCAAGCACGCCACTTCCAGCAAACTTTCTAATAAAGCGCCAGGAAAGGGCGCCATTTGGTTCTGCTGAGTAATCGGCAAAGAAGGTTCCGCGTAGATTTGTGATTCGACCAAGTGCTCCAGAAGCAATTAATTGTTTTGCATGCTCAACTGCTGGTGCATTTCGGTAGTTAAACCCAATAGAGGTAACTACCCCAGCCTCATCGGCTGCTTTTTCTACTGACTCAGTTTCTACCGCGCCGCGGCCAACTGGTTTTTCAATCCAAAATGCTTTTCCAGCTTTTGCTGCTGCAATGCCAATTTCAGCGTGAAGGAAATTTGGTGCGCAAATTGAAACTACATCTACTTCTGGATTATTTAACACATCGTGATAATCCAGAGTTACCTTCTCATAACCCAAAACATCACGAGCATAATCAGCACGCTCTTGAACATTATCAGCGGCAATTACTAAGCGTGGCTTAATACCTAACTCTGGGTAGACAATTGGTAGCGCAAGATAAGCCCGAGAGTGGACCTTGCCCATCCAGCCAACGCTGATTAAACCAACGCCAACTGGGCGGTTAGGAATATTTGTGCTCACTTCTTTGCCTACTTCCTTAGTTGTTTAACGGTTTTGGAAATTGCATTTGCCAAGATGGTCGAATCAGATCCAATGATTACGAACTTAAAGCCACGATCACGAAGTTCTTCTGCAGCGTCGGCATCAAGTGCAACGATTCCAGCAACTTTTCCATGCTTAGTTGCGGCATCTATAACTTTCTTTGTAGCCTCAATAAACTTTGGATTCTTGAAATCACGCGGCATGCCAAGAGCAAAACTTAGGTCAAGTGGCCCAACAAATAGCACGTCCACGCCAGCCAATGCCGCGATCTGATCCACTACTTCTAGCGCTCCCAGAGATTCGATTTGAATTATGCAAGCAGATTGCGTGCCCTCTTCTAAACCTGTTAAATCATTACCCCAACGCGCTGAACGGTTATATGTCGCAACACCGCGAACTCCATTTGGTGGATAGCTCATGAACTTAACAATCTCTTTTACTTCTTCCACATTTTGAATCTGAGGAACCATAATTCCGGCGGCTCCAGCATCTAATGCTCGCCCAATTCGAATTCGTTCCTTTGATTCAACTCGAACAATTGTGGGTATGCCATATGCACCTGATGCCACAACTGTTGGGCCAATATCTGATTCACTTGCAGCGCCGTGTTCTAGATCAAGTAATACCCAATCAAGACCAGCAACCCCAGCAATCTCAGCTGCTAGTGGTGTGCCAAGTCCAAGGAAAGTTCCATAGGTCTGAACACCAGAACGAAGTAACGCGCGAAGATCCCCGCGGCTTAGTGGTGACTTCATTATGCGTGCCAACGCTGAGTGGATAAACCGTCTTCATAATCCTTGCGGATTGCTGCAACCCATGGCTGAGTTGAAACTTCAGCCGGTGCAACATCCCACCAAACATTTGATGCCGGAAGATTTGCATGCTGAATTGTAGGAACCACAATTACAACTGGTCCCTGGTAATCCCGGGTATCTTTAAATGCTTTACGAACATCATCAGCAGTAGTTGCATATATTGCCTTTGCGCCCATTCCTTCTGACATCTTGATTAAATCAATATCTAAGTAATCACCTTCAAGTCGTGGTGCAACGCCACCCTTTTCTGCCGCTTTTGCCACAGTTGGTCCATCTTGGCGATAGCGAAATTCATTTCCAAAATGATGGCCTGAGCGCCACATCTGAAGGCGACGGATAACTTGATAACCATGATTTTCTGAAATCACAACTGTCATCGGTAATCGCTCTTGGCAAGCAGTTACAAGCTCACTTGGAGCCATGACAAACGTGCCATCTCCAATAAATACTGTTACTCGCTTTGAGGTATCTGGAGTTGCTAGTCGAACGCCGATACCTGCTGGGATTTCATAACCCATGCAAGAAAAACCGAACTCTAGATGAACAAACTTTCCACCTGTTGCATCCCAAGCTTTTTGAATATCTCCTGGGGCGCCACCTGCTGCCGCAATAATTACATCACCTGATTTGTGTGACTCATTCATCAGTCCAATTAACTGGCCTTGGGTAAGAATTGCATTGGTATCAGGTGAATCTGGAAGAGTCTTTTTATCAAAGACGATGTCAGGATTAATGGCATCAGCAAGATCCTTGGCCCAAATTTTCACTCCAGTATCGATTTTGTTAGACCAATCTGAAGGAATTTTGTATCCAGCTACGGCTTCTTTAAGTGCAACTAGCGAAAGTTTGGCATCACCAAGAATTGCAGTTGCTCCTTGCTTTAGAGCGTCATGCTCGGTGATATTTATTGAGGCAAATTTAACATCTGGGTTTTGGAACATAGATTGTGAACCAGTTGCAAAGTCAGTTAAGCGGGTACCAATTGAAAGAATTAGATCAGCTTCTGCCACTAATTTATTTGTTTCCGGTGAACCTTCTAGGCCAAGACCCATTAAGTGCCATGGACCTGCCTTTTGCACAACACCTTTGCCGCCAAAAGTTTCTGCCACTGGAATACCAGTTGCATTTGCAAAAGCTTCTAGTTCAGTAGTTGCTTCTGAATAAAGAATTCCGCCACCAGCAATAATTAGTGGCTTCTTGGCATTCTTTATTAGATTTGCGACCGCGCCAATATCTTCTCGATCTGGCAGCGTGCGACGAATCTTCCAATCACGTTCTTCAAAGAATGCCTTAGGGAAATCAAAGGCATGTGATTGCAAATCCTGCGGCAGTGCAAGAACTACTGCGCCCGTTTCAGTTGGGCTGGCTAGAACTCTAAATGCGGCAGGTAGTGAGTAAAGCAATTGTTCTGGACGAGTAATTCGATCAAAGAAGCGAGCGATCGGACGGAAAGCATCATTTACTGAAATGTCCGGGCCAAGTGGATGTTCTAGTTGTTGGAGAACTGGTCCTTGGCGACGAGTCGTATAGGAATCACCAGGCAACAAAAGAACCGGGAGGTGGTTCACTGTTGCAAGAGCGGCTGGTGTAACCATATTCATAGCGCCAGGTCCGATTGATGCAGTGACTGCAAAGGTTTGCTTTCTATTTGATGCTTTAGCAAAACCAACAGCTGCATGCACTAGACCTTGCTCATTTCTGCCTTGAACGAAAGGAAGAATGTCGTTGTATTGATCGAGTGCTTGACCTAGGCCAGCAACATTTCCATGTCCAAAAATTCCCATTGCAGCTGGAATGAATCGGCGACGCACGCCATCAGATACGGTGTATTGCGCCGCAATAAATCGCACAATTCCTTGAGCGAGTGTCAGGCGTTCGGTTTGGCCATAGTTTGGTTTTGTCATTTTATTCTCCCTTGTTTTCCCTAAATTCCTACCAGGTGCGTCCATGCAAAATAATTGTCTTTACTTCAGTCATTTCCTCAACTGCCGAGCGAACACCTTCTTTTCCTATTCCACTTGCTTTAAGCCCGCCATAGGGCATCAGATCTGCGCGCCAAAGTGGTGTCCAGTTAATGTGAACAATTCCGGCATCAACTTCTCTGGCAGATTGAATAGCTAAATCAACATTTTTAGTAAAAACGCCAGCGCCAAGACCATATGCAGTGCTATTTGCAAGATCTATTGCTTCTTTAGTACTTGTTGCAGAACTAACTGCAATTGCCGGGCCAAATAGCTCATCCTGGGCAAATGAAGAGCGAGGATCAACATTTGAAACAATTGCTGGCTTGATCAGCGTTCCAGAACGTTCACCACCAGTTAATAATTTGCCGCCGTCTTTAACTGCTTGAGCAATACAAGCTTCAACTCGTTTTGCTTCTGCCTGCGAAATCAGAGTTCCAACTTTGGTTGCTTCAGATTTTGGATCACCAATTTTGATCGCTTCAACCTTTGGCTTTAGCGCAGATAAAAAGTCAGCCATTACTTTCTCGTGAACAATTACTCGCTGAACTGAAATACAAACTTGACCAGCATTTATATATCCACCAAGTGAGACTGCCTCTGCTGCCAATTCGATATCGGCATCATCTAAAACAACTACCGGACATGAAGAGCCGAGTTCGAGTGAGAGTTTCTTAATCCCAGCGATTGATGCAATATGGGTTCCAGTAGAAGTGGAGCCGGTAAACGAAACTTTTCGTACTCTTGAATCACTTACTAGCGCATCACCCAATAGGGTGCCAGAACCCGTTAGAACTGTTAAAACTCCCTCTGGCAAACCAGCATCGTAGAAGCATTGGGCAATTGCGATTGCAGTTAAAGGAGTTGCTCTGGCCGGCTTTAATACAACCGAATTTCCACTTCCTAGTGCTGGTGCTAATTTATGAAGAACCAATAGCGCTGGATAATTAAATGGGCTTATGGCAACAACAACACCCACTGGTTGGCGTATTGTGAAACCAAGTTTTTCTAATCCAGTACCTTTATTTGCATCTAGTGGCAAAGTAGTTCCATATAGCTGGGAACCTTCAAAGGCACCAAGGCGAATAATTTCACCAGAGCGTGAAGCCTCACCTCTAGCTTCAACCAAACTCTTTCCATTTTCTGAGCTAATTATTTGAGCAATCAACTCTTGGCGATCATCTGCCAATTGGGCTGCCTTTAACATAATTGCGCTTCGAACATGAGCAGGTGTTCGACGCCAGAGTTCTGCGCCTTTAACTGCATTTCCGATAGCATCATTAACATCAGCCAAAGTAGATACTGGCACTTGACCAACTACCGCGCCATCAAATGGTGAGTGAATATCTTCTAAAGTAGCCATTATTTTTTCACTTTCACTTTTAGGGTAGAAGAGTTTCGAACAATTAGCTTTGGTTCCAATAGATGCGTTATTCCTAGTTTTGCGGCCAAAGTAACTTCAGTTGTTAAAAGTTCAGCCGCTTTTTTAGCGATCTCTAAGGTTCCATGATCTACTGAAGTTAATGAAATCTGTTTTAGGTCAGCAAGATAAGTATTGTCATAACCAACTAGTGCAACTGGCTTGCCACCTTTAGCAATATGTTCATTAACTGCCTGCTGAACTCCGATTGCAACTAAGTCGTTGAAGCAAATTATTGCGCTCGGAATAGTCTTGCCCTTTAGCATTTGGAGGGCAGATTCATAGCTCTCTTTTTCGCTGTCCATACTTTGCTCTTGGACTTGAACAAATTGGGCTAAGCCATTTTTCTTCATCGAGTTGGTGTATGCATCGCGTCGAATCTTTGAAACTTGACCACTCTTAACAGATATATATCCGACATTTGAATGACCATTTGCAATTAAGTGGTCCAGAATTAATGAAATTCCCTTGGCATCATCAGCCCTCACAGTTGAAGCTCGATTTAGTCCTTCTGCAATTGCTCCAGCAACAACGATTTGCACATTCTCTGGCAAGGCTGCCAATTCATGCATATCTGGAATTGAGCCAACTACTAAAACGCTCTTTGGGCGTAAATCAATTAGTGCGCTAACAGTCCTGCGATCTAGAACTTGATCACCATCGGAATTGGATAACATTGCCGAAGTCATAAAGCCATATTGACCTTTAGCTTCCAGTTCGGCTCGAACAAAGTCAACAATCTCGGCAAATAGTGGATTGTGCAGATCGGCAACAAGAATTCCAACAAAAGTTCCAGTTTCCGCCGCCAGCGAGCGAGCTAGGAAGTTTGGTGAAAAACCAAGTTTCGCCGCTGCTTCTAAAACTCTTTCTTTGCGATGTTCTGAAACCACTTCTGGCGAGGAATAAACCAATGAAACTAATGACTTTGATACGCCAGCCAGAGCGGCAACATCGCGAATAGTTGGACGCTTACCTTTCTTATTCATCTTCGCCGCAACCGGACGCAACGCGGTATCTATTGGAACATTCATTACGAAACTTCCGGCTTTGTAATAAATGAAATCTTTCCAGTATCAATTTCGGTTCTAAGGTCTACTAATAGTTGACGCAGTGGCGTAGGGCCAAGTCCAAGTGCTTTTTTGGTAGCAAGATTTGATAGAGAGGTATCAACTGGCACCGCTCCTGGGAAAAGATCTGCCTCTGGTGGATCTTCCTCGCGCAAAAGCGAGGAATCTAATTCAAAAACATCGCATACCAAACGGGCATAGTCCATGCGACTAATTGGATCATCGCCAACTAAGTGAAAAGTACCAACAGCCTTACGAGAGATAATTCTTTCAATCTCCGCGCCACATTCAGCAGCTGCAGATGGCGCGGTAACTTTATTTACTCTTGGACCGCCGAACACCGTAAAATTCTTTCCTGCGCGAAGATCGGCAACCAGCGATGTTACAAAATAACCAAATCCAACATCTTGAGTTCTAGGTCCAACTTCTTGTGTCTGGTGAACACCCATTACTCCTTCAATGCGCGCAATTGCACCAGTAGTTGGTGCTAAGTCTCTTATTACTTGTTCACTCAGGCTCTTTAGAACACCATAGAAATTAACAGGGTTTCCGGGATCTGTTTCCGCAGTTAGGTGGGCAGTTCCATCCATGACCCATCCCGAAGATATATAAACAACTTGAACACCTTCACGATTTGCAGCGTGAGTTACTCGTTGGGTTAAACCAACAAAAGAGTCATAGGCATAAATGCGATCTTGCTGTAGTCGATTGAAATCATTTGCAATTGCCGAGTGAACTATCGCATCGAAACCCCTTATTGAATTTGCAATCGCTTCAATACTTGAAAGATCAGTAACCTGTGTTTTCCAAGGAAGGTTCTTCTCTGGAGTCGAGCGGACAAGTCCGATTACTTCGTGGCCAGCTAACTGAAGGACGTGAGCGATATTGCCACCCACAAATCCACTCGAACCAGTTACCGCTACCTTGGCCATTAATTAGATTCCTCTTCTGCCTTGACTTACCTACCCAGCCATAGGCTAGAGTTGGACCGTTCCAAAACAATAGCCCTAAAGCGCCATCTGATCAAGAGGCGCCTTGAGATTTTAAAATCGAAAGAATCGGAGCACTGATGTCGAATCTGCCAGTTGTTAACCATTGGATAAATGGCGTCGAGGCCGTTAGTAAGTCAGGGCGCACCTCCCCTGTTTACGATCCAGCTCTTGGTGTTGAAACCAAGCGAGTTGCTCTGGCTAACCAGGACGAGATTAATGCGGCAATCGCTTCGGCAACAAAAGCATTCCCAGCATGGCGTGACACCTCCCTTGCTAAGCGCCAAGCAATTATTTTTAATTTCCGCGAACTTCTAAATAAGAAGAAGGGCGAACTTGCAGAAATCATCACCAGCGAGCATGGCAAGGTTTTATCCGATGCCCTTGGTGAAATTACACGTGGGCAGGAAGTTGTCGAATTTGCAGTTGGCATCCCCCACCTTCTAAAAGGTTTTTATTCAGAAAATGTTTCAACAGGTGTGGATGTTTACTCAACTCGCCAGCCCCTGGGCGTTGTTGGAATTATCAGCCCCTTTAACTTCCCAGCAATGGTTCCAATGTGGTTTTTCCCACTTGCAATTGCAGCGGGCAATACAGTAATTCTTAAACCTTCAGAAAAAGATCCAACGTCAGCTATCTGGATGGCAAAGCTTTGGAAAGAAGCTGGTCTACCCGATGGTGTATTTAACGTTCTAAATGGCGATAAGGAATCGGTAGATGGGCTGCTAACACATCCTGATGTGCAGGCACTTTCCTTTGTTGGTTCAACACCAATTGCTAAATATGTTTATGAAACCGGCTCTAAGCATGGCAAGCGCGTGCAAGCACTTGGTGGTGCAAAAAATCACATGCTCGTACTTCCAGATGCAGATCTTGAATTAGTTGCAGACTCTGCTATCAATGCTGGCTTTGGTTCTGCTGGTGAGCGATGCATGGCAATTTCTGTGGTGGTAGCAGTTGAGCCAGTTGCAGATTCACTTATCGAAAAGATTGTTAGCCGTATGAGCGGGCTAAAGGTAGGCGATGGTCGTCGCGCCTGTGATATGGGTCCACTAGTTACAAAGGAACACCGTGACAAGGTGGCTGGCTATATTGAAACTGCCGAGAAAGATGGCGCAAAGGTTGTTGTTGATGGTCGTGGAATAAAGGTTGATGGCGAGCCAAACGGATTCTGGCTCGGACCTACCCTGATCGATAATGTGCCAACCACCTCTAAGGTCTACACCGAGGAGATCTTTGGGCCAGTCTTATCAATCGTTCGGGTTAAGACTTATGAAGAAGGCGTGAAGCTAATTAACTCAGGTGCTTTTGGAAATGGAACAGCAATTTTCACCAATGATGGTGGCGCTGCTCGGCGCTTCCAAAATGAAGTCGAGGT
>CAIJOE010000087.1 GCA_903822245.1 uncultured Actinomycetes bacterium | reverse complement strand
ATTGCAGGTTGTAGAACAACGTTACCTGGCTTGTAAACACCGTGAACGTTTCCAAATGTTGCAGCAACAAGATAACGACCGCGTTCGCCAAGTCCTAAAGTTTTAACAGTAAGCAGCGCATCTTCTGGTGTTGAGTAAAGCTTGGCATCGTGCTTTGCCTCAATGCCATCTTCTTCTCCGCCGACAACGCCGATTTCAATTTCTAGAAGGGTGTGAGCAGCCTGTGACTTGGTTATTAGTTCATCAGCAATCTTCATATTCTCTTCCATTGAAACAGCTGAGCCGTCCCACATGTGAGAGTTAAATAATGGTGACTTTCCAGCCTTGATGCGATCTGCGCCGAGTGCAAGAAGTGGGCGCATAAAGCCATCTAGCTTCTCTGCTGGGCAGTGATCTGTGTGAAGAGCGATGTTTACGTTGTAGTTCTTTGCAACAACGTGTGCGAATTCTGCGAGCGCTACAGCGCCATCAACCATGTTCTTAACTGTGGAACCTGAGAGGTATTCCGCCCCGCCCCAAGAGATTTGGACAATTCCATCTGACTTAGCTTCGGCAAATCCACGGATTGCACCAATCAAAGTTTGTGAAGATGAAACGTTGATTGCTGGGTATGCAAATGCACCGGCCTTAGCCTTGTCCAACATTTGTGCATAAACTTCAGGGGTTGCAATTGCCATTTTAAGTCTCCCAATAATTTCTAGAGTGTGCGCAAAACTTTTTGAGTTAAGGCGTAAATCTCTTAGCCAGGCACTTCATTGGGTCGGCGGTGAGGCTTACGCCCTAGCCTTTCATATTTTGGGGCGGATTGGAAAACGAGCGCGTAAAGGTGGGCGTTTTAGCCGATCCCAAACCAGCTCATGGCTCGGTCTAGGCCGATTAGCCCAAAGTTGCTACCAGCCACCATCTTCACGATTCTTCCCACAGCCTTCATGCCCAGAGTGATGACATGAAGATTGGTGATTGCGCTGAAAATCATTCCCATTTATTTCTCCTTTCTCTTAATTGGATGATGGGGCGAAGGTAGTCAAAATTTCAGATCAAAAAATTATCAAAAACCTATAGTGTGGAAAACTTTTGGCTGGTAATCTCGAAAGATGAGCGATGAAATAGCAATCGACAACCTCGGCACTGAGAACCGCCGCTTTGCGCCATCACCAGAGTTTGTTGCCCAAGCAAATGCAACCTCCGCACTTTTTGATGCCGCAAATAAAGATCGTTTAAAGTTTTGGGAAGATCAAGCATCAGAGCTTGCTTGGGATAAGAAGTGGGACCAAGTATTAGATTGGCAATTACCATTTGCTAAGTGGTTCATCGGTGGAAAAATTAACGCCGCGTATAACTGCTTAGATCGCCATGTATTAGAAGGTCGCGGAGATCGCGTTGCTTTTTACTTTGAAGGTGAACCAGGTGATACCAAGACCTACACCTACTCTGATATGTTGAAAGAAGTTTCTAAGGCAGCTAATGCCCTTATCGAACTTGGAATTAAATCTGGAGATCGAGTAGCAATTTACTTACCAATGATTCCAGAGGCCGCAATTGCCATGCTTGCATGCGCGCGCATTGGCGCAGCACACTCAGTAGTTTTTGGTGGTTTCTCAGCTGATTCACTAGTCGCCCGAATAAATGATGCGCAAGCAAAATTAGTTATTACCTCCGATGGTGGCTATCGCCGCGGATCGCCAATGGCGCTAAAGCCAGCAGTAGATGAAGCAATTAAGTCCACACCTAGTGTTGAAAATGTTCTAGTTGTTAAGCGCACCGGGCAAGAAACTGCCTTTGGGGCAAAAGATATTTGGTGGCATGAAATCTTGGGCCGGCAACTAGAAACTCATGAGTGTGAGTTCTTTGATTCTGAGCACCCGCTATTTATTCTCTAAACCTCTGGCACAACGGCAAAACCAAAGGGAATTCTTCACACTACCGGTGGCTATTTAACGCAAACCGCTTTCTCTCACAAGATGGTCTTTGATATTAAGCCAGAGAAAGATGTCTATTGGTGCACCGCAGATATTGGTTGGGTTACCGGTCATTCATATGTGGTTTATGGCCCAATGATTAATGGCACTACTCAGGTGATGTATGAAGGAACTCCTGACACCCCAACAAAGGCCCGGATATTTGAATTAATTGAAAAATATAAAGTTTCTATTCTCTATACGGCGCCAACTCTTATCCGCACCTGGATGAAGTGGGGCGTTGAGTTTCCTAACTCTTGTGACTTAACTTCTCTTCGTTTACTTGGCTCAGTTGGTGAACCAATTAATCCAGAAGCATGGATGTGGTATCGCGAGATCATTGGCGGCAATCGCTGTCCAATAGTTGATACTTGGTGGCAAACTGAAACTGGCGCAATTCTTATTTCACCACTTCCTGGTATTACTCACACCAAACCAGGATCAGCGATGGGAACACTTCCTGGCATTGTTGCAAAAGTTATTGATGATGAAGAACGTGAAGTTGGAAATGGTGGCGCTGGATATCTAGCTTTAACAGAGCCTTGGCCATCGATGCTTCGTGGCATTTGGGGCGAACCAGAGCGCTATGCCGAAACTTATTGGTCACGCTTTGCTGGAAAGTATTTTGCTGGTGATGGCGCAAAGTTAGATGATGATGGCGCCATTTGGTTACTTGGCCGAGTCGATGATGTTATGAATGTTTCAGGTCACCGTATTTCAACCACCGAAGTTGAATCAGCTCTTGTTTCTCACCCATCAGTTGCCGAAGCTGCAGTGGTTGGCGCAAAAGATGATATGACTGGCCAAGGGATTGTGGCATTTGTTATTTTGCGCGGCGGTGTTGATCACCTCCAAGGTGATGTTCTAAATAAAGAGCTGCGCGATCATGTGGCAAAGGAAATTGGACCAATTGCAAAGCCAAGACAAATCTTGGTAGTAAATGAACTACCTAAGACTAGAAGCGGCAAGATTATGCGCAGGTTACTTCGCGATGTGGCCGAAAACCGAGAAACTGGCGATGCGACAACCCTTGCTGATCCAAACGTTATGAAGTTGATTCGTGAGGGTCTGAACTCTGGAAAGAGTGAAGACTAAAAAGTCTTAGTTATTTGATCAGTAACGTTTCTAATTATGCCTGGCGTATAGAGGTTTATCTTCTGATAAATCTTACTTGGGGCAATCTTTTCATGAGCCCAAGTCCATGGCATTGCAAGACAAAGCGAGGCAATCAAGAAGGCTGCTAGCGCAGTTCTAATAAATGAAAAGGCAGCGCCTAATAATGAATCAAGCCATTTAAATGGACCAAAGAGGATTGTGTTGTGAAAAAACTTTGCAACGCGCTCAAATACCCACTTGCCAATATTGGAAGCCAAAGAAATAAGAACTAGAAGAGTTGAAAACTTTCCAATTGCATTATGCCAATTTGCTAAGAAATGCAGTCCTAAGCCAAGGCCTAGAACACCGCCACCAATAAAGCCAACCATTGAAAAAATAGATTTTAAAAAGCCGGCGCGATAACCACTAATTACCGATCCGAGGAGTGCTATTGCCAGAACGATATCTACCCAGTTGTAATTCATACCTTGATCCCCAAAGCTGAATTAACTAAATCAAATAGCTCTTTTTTACTTGCTAAAACCCCGACCTTGCTTTTGACTAACTCACTTTTCTCATTTATAAACCAGGTCACTGGGACTCCCATGCCAAAGGCACTTTTTGTTACCCCGGTTGCATCGTAAAGATTTGGCCAGCTAATCCCTTGGCTTTGCACAAACTTTCTTCCAGCTTCCATATTCTTTTCTTCAACATCGATTCCGATGATCGTTACTTTGCCGGTCTTTTTAAGTTCAATAAAATATGGGATTTCTTGCTTGCATGGAGCACACCAAGATCCCCAAACGTTTATAACTGCTGGTCCTTTTATGCTCTCAAGTAATACCGGGGCGCCGCCATCTAGACATTGCAGTGATGTGCCAGTGGTTTTACTTGAATCACTAGTGATCGATGTGCAGGAAACTACTTTGCCAGGTGAGGCAGCAGCTTGACTCTTTGCACCACATCCGGTGACTAATAGTGATGAAATTGCCAGCAAGGCAATCATTTTCTTCATCTAAAGTCCTCATCACTTTTAACCATGGCCAAGGCTTTAACTTTATCCATTTCACCCATGCCATATGAAGGACACAAGGAAGCAAGCGGGCAAGCAGCACACGCAGGTTTTCTGGAGTGACAAATTCGCCGACCATGCCAGATCATCCGCTGGGAAAGGTTGGTCCATTCTTTCTTTGGAATTAAGGCTCCGACTTCATGTTCAACTTTTACCGGATCAAGTGAGGTGGTCCAACCAAATCTTCTACTCAGCCGACCAAAGTGAGTATCGACCGTTATTCCTGGGATATCAAAAGCATGACCAAGAACAACATTTGCTGTCTTTCTTCCAACACCAGGCAACTTAACTAATTTGTCTAAGTCGGCTGGAACATCACTTCCGTATTGATCCATAATCATTATGGCTAAATTCTTTATGTTTCGTGCTTTGCCTCGGAAGAAACCGGTGGAATGAATTAGTTCTTCAATTACTTCAACCTTTGCCCCAGCCATTTTTTTGGCTGTTGGAAACTTGCCAAAGAGTTTGGGAGTTACTTGGTTTACTCGCTTGTCGGTGCATTGGGCGCTAAGTACAGTTGCAACTAATAACTGGAACGGGGTTTGGAAATCTAACTCGCACTTAACATTTGGGTAGGCCTTGGTGAGCACCTTATAAATAGCTTTGGCGTTGCTCGGCGTTGTTTTGCTGGCTCTCACGGGCCTGAGATTATCTCGATTGGAGATAAATTCACTATCGGGCTAGATTTGACCTGTGGCCAACACCAAGCAAATTAATGAAGACGCTGTAGTGCGCACTGCGCCCCTTTTTAGCGCGCTAGATGATGCATCGGCTGCAAAACTTCTCGCCTCAATGACGCCAGTTAAGGTTTCACGCGGAAGCACACTTTTTAAAGAAGGCGACTCTGGCGATCGACTATTCGTAGTCGTTGAAGGAAAGTTAAAGCTAGGAACATCATCAGTAGATGGCCGAGAGAACCTACTTTCAATCCTTGGACCTGGTGAGATGTTTGGCGAACTATCCCTCTTTGATCCAGGACCACGCACAGCAACTGCAACTGCAGTTACTGATTCACGTTTGCT
>CAIJOE010000086.1 GCA_903822245.1 uncultured Actinomycetes bacterium | reverse complement strand
TTCAATTCCTCGATGGAAGCAAGACCTTTCCCCAGTGTGACAAGCCGCCCCAATTTGATTGACCTTTAACAAGATCGCATCGCCATCACAATCATAGGAAATTGATAAAACTTCTTGGTAATGGCCAGAAGTCTCACCCTTAATCCAAAGGCTGTTTCGACTTCGGCTCCAATAAGTTGCCTTGCTAGTCTTAATTGTCAGATTAAGTGATTCCAGATTCATCCAAGCCAACATAAGAACTTCGCTGTTAATTGCGTCTTGCGCAATTGCAGCGATTAGTTCGCCTTTGTCTAGACGCTCTTGGATCTGAACCGGGATGGCTGACATGATCTAATTCTCCCCTATTTCTAGCTAGCCTCGCACCGAGAATCCACGACTCGACAGATCGGATTTAACCTGAGAGATCTTTATTTCACCAAAATGAAAGACGCTAGCTGCAAGAACAGCGTCAGCCCCCACTGCTAAAGCATCACCAAAATCTGAAATCTTGCCGGCTCCACCACTTGCAATAACTGGGACTCCTGAAATTTCTCGAATGGCCTTGATCATTTCTAGATCAAAGCCAGCTTTAGTTCCGTCCGCATCCATGGAGTTCAACAAAATTTCACCAATACCTCGCTTGATACCCTCTTGGATCCATGAGATTGCATCAAGTCCGCTGCTTTCTCTTCCACCATGGGTTGTTACTTCATAACCAGATTTGGTTTTAGCACGTCGTGCATCAACTGAAAGTACGAGCACTTGGTTTCCAAATCTATCTGAAATCTCATTGATCAATTCCGGGCGATTAATTGCTGCAGTATTTACTGACACTTTATCTGCGCCGGCCCTTAGCAGATTATCCACATCATTTACTGTTCGAATTCCACCACCTACTGTAAGAGGTATAAAAACTTGCTCTGCAGTTGCACTTACAATGTCTAATGTCGTCTTGCGTTCTTCGATGCTTGCGGAGATATCTAAGAAAGTAAGCTCATCGGCGCCTTCAGTATCATATTTCTTTGCTAACTCCACTGGATCACCTGCGTCCTTGAGATTTAAAAAGTTAACACCTTTAACAACTCTGCCGCCTGAAACATCGAGACAAGGAATTACACGTTTTGCAAGTGTCATTTAGAACTTACCTCAAGAGCTTGTTCGAGAGTGAAAGCCCCGGCATAAAGAGCCTTACCTACTATTGCACCTTCAACACCAATGGAAGTTAGTTCGCGGAGGTCGATTAAATCTTGCAATTTAGAAACTCCACCACTTGCAACAACTGGTTTATTGGTGGCTGCGCAAACTTCGCGCAAAAGTTCCAAATTTGGGCCAGTTAGGGTGCCATCTTTAGCTACATCAGTGAGAATATATCGAGAACATCCGTCTGCATCTAATCTTGCCAATGTTTCGAAAAGTTCGCCACCTTCTTTGGTCCATCCTCGCGCAGCCAAAGTGTGCCCTCTAACATCAAGGCCGACTGCAATGCGGTCACCAAATTCTGAAATTACTTTTGCTGTCCACTGCGGATCTTCCAGGGCGGCTGTCCCAAGATTTACTCGCTGACATCCAGTAGCAAGTGCTCTGCGAAGTGATTCATCATCTCTAATCCCACCGGAGAGTTCTACTTTGATAGCGACACTTCTAATAACTTCGGCTAATAATTCGGCATTACTTCCAATACCAAAAGCGGCATCTAAATCAACTAAGTGAATCCAGTCGGCGCCGGCGCTAACAAATTCCCGTGCAACTTCAATTGGAGCACCATAGGCACTTTCCTTGCTCAGTTCCCCTTGGACTAAACGAACTGCGCGTCCATCCTTTACATCGATCGCAGGGAGAAGTTCTAGCTTTCTAATGCTCATAGAGATTTCACCCAATTCTTAATCAAAATAGCTCCTGCTTCACCACTCTTTTCTGGGTGAAACTGGGTGGCAACTATGTTTTTGAATTCAACCGCCGCAAGAAATTCTTGCCCGTACTGTGTATAAGAATTTACTGCGCCATCAACTTTTCCCTTTGCTGCATAAGAATGAACAAAATAAAAGTAGGAATTTTCTATACCTTGAAATAATTTGCTCCCGGCGCCAACCGAAACATTGTTCCAGCCAATATGTGGAAGAACCGGAGCGTCCAACTCTGAAACCTCACCTTTTAGAATTCCAAGACCATCCGATTTACCCTTTTCATCACTCGAATCGAATAGAACTTGCATTCCAACGCAAATACCAAAAATTGGCTTATCAGCATTTATTCGCTCTGCGATTATTTCTCCCCCGCCCGCAGCAAGTAACTGATCAATACACGCCGAGAAAGCTCCAACGCCGGGAACGACTAAACCATCTGCGTTCGCGCAGATTTGTGGATCCTTGGTTACAACCGTGTTGCTATCTGCTAATTCAAATGCTCGATGCGCTGAACGAATGTTTCCCGACCCATAGTCGAGGATTGCTATCAAAGAACACCCTTTGTTGATGGGATTCCTGAAACATTTGCATCAATTGCGCACGCGCTCTTAAGCGCACGTGCAACAGCTTTGAACTGTGCTTCAAAGACGTGATGCGCATTGCGTCCTTCTAAAACACGAACATGAAGTGCGATTCTTGCCTCAGCAACAATTGATTCCCAAATATGCCGTCCAAGAGTTGTATCAAATGTTCCAATCAATTCGACAATTTCGGGCTGGCGATGGACTAGATATGGTCGACCAGACAAATCTACGGCTGCTTGCACCAAAACTTCATCAAGTGGAACCATTGCATCACCAAAACGACGAATGCCAGACTTATCTCCTAAAGCTTCGCGAAGCGCCTGACCAAATGCCAGCGATGTATCTTCAACTGTATGGTGTGAATCAACATCAACATCGCCCTTGGTACGAACAGTTAGGTCAAACCCTGAATGCTTTCCCAACTGCGAGAGCATATGGTCGAAGAAAGGCACACCCGTTTGGACATCGATTAGACCGGTTCCATCAAGGTTGAGTTTTACATCTACCTCTGACTCTTTGGTCTTGCGATTAACATGTGCGGTTCTCATTGGGGCTCCTAAGTTATCTGCTGGTGCTAATTATGGCTTATGGCGGGCAATGGCTGCTAAGAATTGATCATTCTCAGCCGGTGTTCCAATTGTTACTCGTAGGAACCCGGTAATCCCGTTATCACGAATCAATATCCCACCATCAACAAGATCTTGCCAAACCTTGGATTGTTGACCTTGGAACCCTGAAAATAGGAGAAAATTTGCCGAACTTTGAGAAACTTTGAAGCCAAGGCTTTCTAAAGCCAAGGTAACTCTAGAACGTTCGGCAATCAATAAATCTACTTCAGACTGAAGCAATTTTGCATTAGCCAATGCAACGATTGCAATCCCCTGGGTAACTGAACTTAAGTGATACGGCAATCTTGTCACTAGGCAAGCTTCGATCACAGCCGGATTTGCGATTAGATAGCCGAGTCTTGCTCCAGCAAAAGCAAACGCCTTGCTCATTGTTCTTACGACCACAATATTTGGATATTTCGAAATCAGTGTAACTGCTGAGGTTTCACTCGAGAATTCAGCATATGCCTCATCAAAGATTAAAAGTCCGGATATTTGCGAACAAGCTTTAGATAATTCCTCTATCTCCGAAATCCTCAATACGGTCCCTGTTGGATTATTGGGTGTTGTTACAAAAGTTAAACTCGGCTTTATCGCAATTATTTGCGATCTCGCCGCCGGTATATCCAAAGTAAAATCAGGGTTCCTGCTTGCACTCGTCCAAGTAACTCCAAGTACTTCGGCAATTAGCGGATGTACGGAATAGGAGGGTAAGAATCCAAGTGCACCATTTTGACCGCAGGCGAGCATTAGTGTTTGGAGAATTTCATTGCTGCCATTTGCAGCCCAAATATTTGAGACAGAAAAATCTTGTCTGCTTTGGTTGTTTATATATTTAGCTAGGGATTTTCGCAGTTCTACTGCATCGCGATCTGGGTATCTATTAAGGGAGCGTAGTACGTCAGGTAGTTGCTCCAACATTTGTGAAATTACTGGCTCTGGCAACTCGAATGGGTTTTCGTTGGTATTTAAAGAAATTACGCCATCAATTTGCGGAGCACCATATGGAGATAATCCACGAAGATTATTTCTGATCGGCAACCAATCTGGCCAATTATTTGCCATTTGATTCCATTCTCGCGCTCATCGCTTCACCATGTGCTGGCAAGTCTTCAGAATTAGCAAGGGTAATTACGTTTGCGGCGATAGCTTTAAATGCAACTTCGTCATACTCAATAAAACTTACGCCTTTCAGGAAACTTTGAACCGACAATCCACTTGAATGACAAGCACAGCCACCAGTAGGTAGGACGTGGTTTGATCCTGCTGAGTAGTCACCTAATGACACAGGTGAGAATCGACCAATAAAAACTGCGCCAGCATTTCTAATCTTAAGTGCAACCTCCGTAGCTCCAATTACTTGCAACTCAAGGTGTTCTGCGGCATAGGCATTTACTACATCGACTCCTTGCGCAATCGAATCTACGAGAACTATTGCTGATTGTTTTCCACTAAGCGCCGTTCGAATTCGATCTCCGTGCTTTGTGGTGGATGCTCGTATATTCAACTCTGCCTGAACTTCTTTTGCCAATTCCGGCGAATCAGTTACTAATACCCCTGCTGCAATCACATCATGCTCCGCTTGGCTTATTAAGTCTGCGGCAACTTCTCGAGCAATTGCACTCTTGTCTGCTAGAACTGCCACCTCTGTAGGACCGGCTTCAGAATCAATTCCAATTTTCCCGCGCAACGCACGCTTTGCCGCCGCTACGTAAATATTTCCTGGGCCAGTAACCATATCTACAGATTCACAGACGCCAGCAACACCGTAAGCGAACATGGCAACAGCTTGCGCTCCCCCAATTGCATAAACTTCCTCAACGCCAAGTAGGGCGCAGGTCGCAAGAATTGTTGCGTTTGGCAACCCGCCATTATCACTTTGAGGTGGTGAGGCAACTGCAATGCTCGCAACCTTTGCAATCTGGGCTGGAACAACATTCATTATTACTGAACTTGGATAGACAGCTCGGCCACCAGGAACATAAAGCCCAACTCGGTCTACTGGAATCCATTTTTGGGTAACTGAACCACCATCAACAACAATGGTCTGCTTTTCAATTCGACTTTGGTCTTTGTGCACAATCCGCACTCGACGAATTGCTTCCTCAAGTGCGCTTCGAATTGCGGGGTCTAATTTTGCCAAAGCATTAACAAGTTCAGCCTTTGGAACTCGAATACTTGGCGCTGCAATTCCATCAAACTCTTTTCCAAGTTCAATTAGATCTGCTTCAGTAGCTTTTGCGACTCGTTCTAGTATTGGCTTTATGGCGATTACTGCGGCGTCAACATCCATTTCCGCCCTAGGAAGTTCGGCCTGATACTGCGATTTACTTAGACTTCGACCACGTAGATCAATAGTTCTAATCTCTACAGATTTGGTCGGGTTCACTCGACGATTCTAATCTATACCAAGCAATCTGGACCGAGAATTGTTTTCAGGTCGGCGCTAAGGCTTGGAGAGGCAGTAACTCGAAGTTCATCCCCAATTTTTAGAACCATGCTCTTCTTGCCATCATCTAGCTTTAAATGAACTTCTCTCTTCCCGGGGTGTGATCTAAGGATCTCTTTTATCCGATCAACGACCGGCGCAGTACATCTCGCTGTTTCCATACTTATAATTAGTGGCCCGGTAGGTGCAGCGCTGATATCTGGCATAGAAAGATCCAAAGCCATCATCTTTACCTGTTCCTCCCGCTTATCTACCCGACCTCTGATCACAACAATTCGATCTTCCACCAAACTCATCGAATGTTGCTCGTAATACTTAGCAAAGAACATGACATCAATTGCACCTTCTAAGTCTTCGACAGTAACGATTGCCCAAGCAGTTCCCTGTCTAGAGACCTTGCGTTGAACTTGCGTAATCAAACCACCGACGCTTACAACCTGATCATGGCCAACACCATCATCTGAAATCTGACTAATTGGCATATCTGTAGCAGCGCGCAACAAATGCTCAACCCCAAGTAGTGGATGATCTGAAACATAAAGACCCAACATCTCTCGTTCATAACTTAGAAGAAGGGCTTTCTCCCATTCTTGAGCTGGGATATCTAATTCCACACCAGTAACAGAAGTGCTCGTATCACCTGGGCCAACTCCAAATAAATCAAATTGGCCAATTGATTCTGCTCGTTTTGCTTCCATCACAGAATCAATGGCTTCAAGAAATACCAAGGTTAAGCCTTTGCGGGGATGAGAAAGTGAATCAAATGCTCCGGCCTTGATCAGCGACTCAATTGTCTTTTTGTTACAAACCATGGCATCAACCTTTGCCAAGAAATCACCAAATGAGGCATAACGCCCCTTTTCTTTTCGACTGGCCACGATCGAGGCAACAACGTTCTCACCAACATTGCGGATAGCTGTTAAACCAAAACGAATGTCTACACCAAGTGGGGTGTAGTCACCTAAGGATTCATTTACATCGGGTGGCAATACCTTTATTCCCATTCGACGACATTCATTTAGGTAAAGGGCCGACTTATCCTTGTCATCACGTACTGATGTCAGCAGGGCTGCCATATATTCTGTTGGGTAATTAGCCTTTAAGTAAGCTGTCCAATAAGAAACAATTCCATATCCTGCTGAGTGAGCGCGGTTGAAGGCGTAGTCAGAGAATGGAATTAGGGTTTCCCATAACTTATCTATCGCAGATTTTGAGTAGCCATTATCGGTCATTCCCTTTTCAAAATTTACATATTCCTTATC
>CAIJOE010000085.1 GCA_903822245.1 uncultured Actinomycetes bacterium | reverse complement strand
GGTGTGCTTCAAAGTGATTTGGCTTGAAGTAGTCAGTCCATAAAACCCATAGGTGATGCTTTACTAGCTCTGAGCGCTCTTCCTTTACTGCAACAGCGCGAGCTTTGAAATCTGCATCAGATGAAGCAGCATATTTTTCCATTGAAGCTTTGATTGATTGAGCTTCGATCTTGGCTTGTGCTGGGTCATAGATTCCGCATGGCAGATCGCAGTGAGCGTGGGCCACAGCCTTAGGCTTGAAAATATTCTTAAACATAATTTTCCTTCTCTGTCGGTTAGGGTGCAAGACTACCTTCCTCATGAAAATGTTGCGATTTCAAACGGTAGTTGTTTCAGGCAACTCCATGACCCCTAGCTTTAACAGCGGGGACTGGCTGTTGTTTCGCTCGCTTCGAAACCAGAACCACCCTGGGTTTCAACAAGCATTGGTAGGCCATGTGGTTTTGGTGCAACGAGAATCAAAGGCAGGTAAGGATTTCTTGCAGATCAAGCGAGTAACTAAGGTATCGAAATCGGGCCTCTGGGTTGAAGGCGATAACCAAAAGGAATCTAGCGACTCTCGCACTTGGGGCTATTTAAAACCTCACGAAGTAAAGGCAATCTTCGTTTTAAGATTTAAAAAAGCTTAGCGGGTAAAGGCCTCGGTAATTAACGCGTTCTGCTCTTCTTCATGCAAGTGATGTGAACCAGTTGCAGGTGAAGCCGTAGCGCGACGTGAAACCCGGCGAAGAGTGCGACCATCTAAGTGATCTTGTGTAGTCAGTGCAATATGTGGCCATGGACCTTGGTTTGCTGGCTCATCTTGGACCCAAAGTAGATTTGCATTTGCATGCTTTGCTGCGATCGAAGAGAACTCAGCCATTGGAAATGGATATAACTGCTCAACACGAACAATTGCAGTTGAACTTTCACCAAGCTTGGCACGTTCGGCAATCAAGTCATAGTAAATCTTTCCAGAACAGAAAATTAACCGCGTGGCATTGGTAACACTTGCATCATCAATTATTGGACGGAATGTTCCAGTCGTAAAGTCAGTTAATCCAGATCCCGCTGCTTTAAGGCGAAGCATGGACTTTGGTTCAAAGACAATTAGTGGACGTCTTGCTGGATTTTTCATGTGCCAGCGCAGTAAGTGGAAATATGAAGCAGAAGATGAAGGTTGGGCAACGGTCATATTCAATTCGGCGCACATTGCAAGGTAGCGCTCAATACGAGCTGAAGAGTGATCTGGTCCTTGTCCTTCATATCCATGTGGCAAAAGAAGTACTAGCGATGAACGCTCGCCCCACTTTTGAAGAGCAGATGAAATGAATTCATCAATAATTGTTTGAGCGCCATTAGCAAAGTCACCAAATTGTGCTTCCCAAAGAACAAGGGCATTCTCACGCTCTACTGAGTAGCCATATTCAAAGCCCAGTGCTGCATATTCTGAAAGTAATGAATCAAAAACAAAGAATTGATTCTCATCACTAATTAGCCCGCGAAGTGGGGTCCAGTCAGCACCAGTGTTTTGATCAACAATTACAGCATGGCGGTTTGAGAAAGTTCCGCGACGAACATCTTGCCCGGCCAATCGAATTGGGTGACCTTCAAGAAGTAATGATCCAAAGGCAAACATCTCACCAGTTGCCCAGTCAACGCTTCCTTCATCCAACATTTCCACACGCTTTGCCAATTGTGGAAGCAACTTAGAATGTGGCAAAAATCCCTCTGGTTGTGAAATTTGCGTTGCAGCAATCTTTCGAAGTGTTGCTTCATCAACAGCGGTATTAACACTCTCGGGGGAAGGAGTAGTTGGCACAGAAAGTGTTAAATGATCTGGCTCAACATTGTGGACTTGGTTATAGACCTGATCTAGCTCTGCCTGGTATTCGCGAAGAACTGACTCTGCTTCTTCGACTGTAATATCACCACGACCAATTAATGCTTCGGTGTAAAGCTTTCTAGTGGAACGCTTTGATTCAATTAATTTATACATTAGTGGCTGAGTAAAGCTTGGCTCATCGCCTTCGTTGTGGCCACGGCGACGGTAGCAAACCATGTCGATTACAACATCTTTTTTAAATGCTTGGCGATACTGGAAAGCTAACTCAGCAACATGGACGACCGCTTCAGGGTCATCGCCATTTACGTGGAAGACCGGTGCCTGAATCATCTTGGCGATATCTGTGCAATAAGTTGAAGAACGAGCAGCATATGGTGAAGTTGTAAAACCAACTTGGTTATTAACAACAATGTGAATTGTTCCCCCTGTGCGATATCCCTTAAGTTGTGAAAGGTTAAGAGTTTCTGAAACTACTCCCTGACCAGCAAATGCCGCATCACCATGCATCAAAATTGGAAGTATCGAGAATGCTTCTTTGATATTTAACTTATCTTGCTTAGCGCGAGTAATACCTTCAAGAACTGGGTTTACTGCTTCCAAGTGAGATGGATTTGCCGCTAAGTAAACCTTGGTTGTGGCGCCAGATTCTGCAGTAAATACCCCCTTGGTTCCTAGGTGATACTTAACATCGCCCGAACCTTGCACTTGGTTATCAGCGTAATGTCCCTCAAATTCTTGGAAAATCTGACCTGCTGATTTACCACCAATATTTGCTAGAACATTTAGTCGACCACGGTGGGGCATTCCAATAGTTACTTCATCAAGGCCGGCTTCTGCTGCTGTGGAAATGACCTTATCTAGTAATGGAATTACAGATTCCCCGCCCTCAAGTGAGAAGCGTTTTTGACCAACGTATTTTGTTTGCAAGAAGGATTCGAATGCTTCAGCGCCGTTTAACTTGCGCAAGATACGAAGTTGTTCCTCACGAGGGGTCTTTGGCGCACCGATTTCAACATGATCTTGAATCCATTTACGCTCTTCTGGACTTTGCATATACATATATTCAACGCCGATTGTGCGGCAGTATGAATCGCGAAGAATTCCTAGAATGCGACGAAGCTTCATAACTGGGCGATTACCAAAGCCACCAGTAGGGAATTCACGATCGAGATCCCAAAGTGAAAGTCCATAAGTTACGACATCTAAATCTGGATGAGACCTTTGAATATATTCAAGGGGATCAATATCAGCCATTAAGTGGCCAGTTGTGCGGTAGGCATTAATTAATTGTTGGACTCGTGAGGTTTTTCCGACCTGATCATCTTTTGCAAATTGCATATCCGTAACCCAACGAATTGGAACGTATGGAATGCGAAGGGCTGCAAAGAGCTCATCATAGAAACCATCTTCACCAAGCAATATTTCGTGGATACGGCGCAGGAAGTCACCAGATTGTGCACCTTGGATAATTCGGTGATCGTATGTGGAGGTAAGAGTGATTACTTTGCTAATTGCCAGATTTGCCAGAGTCTCCTCTGATGCACCAAGAAATTCGGCTGGATAATCCATCGCGCCAACGCCGAGAATCAAGCCTTGGCCTTGCACTAGGCGAGGAACAGAGTGAACTGTGCCAATGGTTCCTGGGTTGGTAAGTGAAACTGAAGTTCCGGCAAAATCTTCAACAGTTAGCGTGCCAGAACGTGCTTTACGAACTGTTTCTTCATAGGAAGCCCAGAATTGTGCGAAATCTAAATCTTCACAACCCTTAATAGAAGGGACTAGAAGTTGGCGAGAACCATCTGGCTTTGCCAAATCGATAGCAATTCCAAGATTAATATGTTCAGGTTTGCCAATTGCTGGCTTACCTTCAATTTCACCATAGAAAGCATTCATCTCTGGCATGGCGCGCATTGCCTTAATCATCGCGTAACCAATTATGTGGGTGAATGAAACCTTGCCACCACGTGCGCGTTTTAAATGGTTATTAATGACAGTTCGGTTATCGATCATCAACTTTGCTGGGATTGCGCGCACTGAAGTTGCAGTTGGAACTGAAAGTGAAGCCTCCATGCTTTGAACAACTCGGGCGCTTACTCCACGTATTGGCTCAAGAGTTGAAGCACTAGGTGTTACTAAAGTTGGAATTGGTTTAACTATTGGATCAGCCGGGGTTGGGTTAGCTGCACGTGGCGGATTGCTCGCAGGTGTCGCAGGTGGAACTTGTGGCGTGGACATTTGCTTTGCTGCCTCCGTGATAGGAACTTGGGCTATCGGTGATGGTGAAACTTGAGTTGCTTTAACTGGAATTACTGGAGTTTTGGCCGCAGATTTAGGTAGTGGCGGCTTACCACCTTTTGGTGCGTCATCAAGTGTTGGAAGCGCGGGCAGGGTTTGTGGCGAAGCAATATTTGCAGTTGCTGGTGCATAATCAGAGAAGAAATCCCACCATGCTTTATCAACTGAACTTGGATCTATTTGATAGCGCTCATACATTTCATCGACCAGCCATTCATTGGGACCGAAAGATCCACCGAAATGGTTTGCAGGCGTATTTGCTCCTGATGCCGACACTGGCGCTTTTCTCCTAATTCCCATCTTGGGGCTAGACGAACTCCTTAAGTCTATTAGCCAAGGGGCGCTAGGGCTATTTCTAAGTCACTGGCTTGAATGTGAAACAGAGCGCAATTTCATCTCATACAGGGCAGAGTTAGCCCATGGATTCCCAGGCGAGATTGGCAGTGGTCACCGGCGGCTCCAGAGGGCTGGGCTATGAGGTGGCTAAGTCGCTGATTGCAAATGGCGATCGGGTAGTAATTGTGAGCCAAGATATAGCGCGCGCAAAAAAGGCGGCAAATGAACTTGGTTGCGAGAGTCAATGTGTTGACCTGGCAGATCTAGATGCAACACGTAAAACCTTTGAATTGATTCAAAGTAAATATGGAGTTCCGCAAGTTTTAGTTCTAGCTCATGGAGTAATGAGTGAAAAAATGTCTAAGACTTTGCGAACCACCACCCAAGAGTGGCGAAGAGTTATGGCAATTAATCTTGATTCTGTATTTGTTGCGATCAATACGATTTGCCCAGCTATGGCACAAGCTCGCGATGGTCGCGTGATTATCTTTACCGCATGCTTAGGTCGCATGTCTGGCCCCGGAAATGCTGGAGGCCTTGCGCCATATCGAATTAGTAAGGCTGGCGTGAACGCTTTGGTTAGAAACTTGGCCCATGAGACTGGATTGGGCGCTCGCGGATTTCTAGTTGATGCAACATGTCCCAACCACACTCGCACAGATATGGGCGGACCTGATGCACCTAGATCCGTTGAAGAAGGCGCCAAAACCGCCATCTGGCTTGCGACGCGAGAATTTGATCCGGCCAAGGATAAGACTGGTTTATTTTGGGAAGATCGTAAGACTATAGATTGGTAGAGAAACTATTCACTATAACCAAAAAGTGAAGAAAGAAAAGTAACAAATCCGAGGGCGCCAAGTGGAATACCTACCAAAGTGAAATTACCTGTAATCATAAAATAAGAAACACCCATCGCAATTCCATTTGCCAAGACTGCAGGAGCACGCCCATAAGATTTTTTCTGAGCAAAACCACGAGATGCAATGAACAAGCCAGTAGCTCCAACAAGGGCAAAGACAATTTCGCCAACTAATGCGCCAGGGGCATTAACTTCAGAAGTGAAACTCGCAATTATTAAGTAAAGGGCAATTCCAAGGAGAATTATTGATTCCAGGCGAAGTAACCAGATCGCAGAAACTCTCGCACGCCCCATAGTTGAATGTTAGTTGATCGCACTAGCATTACTCTTAACCCATGGCTGCTCGTGAATATCTTGAGGAAGTTAACGCTCTTCGCGTGACGCTTTCGGCAATTGAGGCGGTCCTAAATCTTCCAAAACTTCGAGCCGATGCTGAGAGTCTTGAAGTCGAAGCCAGCGCACCAAACCTTTGGGATGATCCAGAAAAAGCCCAAGTAGTGACAAGTAAACTTTCAAGAGTTCAAGCAACTTTGAACAAGGCAACAACGATCAGACGACATTTAGAAGAAGTACCACTTTTACTTGACCTTGCGCAAGAAGAGAGTGATTCAGCTGCAATTGAAGATGCTGGCAAAGAACTTGATGATGTAACAAAAGCAATCAAGGATTTGGAAGTTCAAACACTATTAAATGGTGAATATGATGACCGAGATTGTTTAATCACCATTCGATCTGAAGCTGGGGGAGTTGAGGCAGCTGACTGGGCGCAGATGTTGATGCGAATGTATTTACGTTATTGTGAGCGGCATAATCTAAAAGTTGATGTTCTTGAAACTTCATATGCCGAAGAAGCTGGAATTAAATCAACAACATTCAGAGTAAGCACTCCCTATGCTTACGGAACGCTTTCGGTCGAGCAAGGAACTCATCGACTGGTTCGTATTTCTCCATTTGATTCACAATCTCGCCGCCATACCTCATTCGCGGGTGTCGAAGTGGTTCCAGTTGTTGAGCAAAGTGATCACATTGAAATAGATGAAAAGGAAATCCGGGTCGATGTTTATCGTTCTTCCGGGCCAGGTGGACAAGGAGTAAATACAACAGACTCAGCGGTTCGCATTACGCACCTAGCTTCGGGAATAGTTGTTTCCTGTCAGAATGAACGTTCTCAAATTCAAAATCGGGCAACCGCTATGGCTGTTCTCCAATCAAAGTTGCTTGAGCGAAGGCGACAAGAAGAGCGCGCGCGATTGGATGCACTAAAAGGCGATAACTCTGGTTCTTGGGGCAACCAAATGCGGTCATATGTTCTTGCCCCTTATCAAATGGTTAAAGACCTACGAACTGATTTTGAAGTCGGAAACCCGGCTGCTGTTTTAGATGGAGATATTGATGGCTTCTTGGAGGCTGGAATTAAATGGCGAAAGAGCAGCAGTCAATAATGTATTCAGTCACCTAATTACGCGTGAGTGAAGGAAATCTCTCAGGCAAATGAGCGCGTATTTCCTCTTCTTTGGCCCTTCTAATACCTAAACTTCTAACCATATGGATCCTGAAATTGTGGGTTCCCTGCAGTTGAAATAGTTAAGAGAGGAGGCGGCCATGATTCGTTTTGAAAATGTGACAAAGATTTACCCAAAGCAAGAACGTGCTGCCCTAGATTCAGTTGACCTAGAGATTTTAAAAGGTGAATTTGTTTTCTTGGTTGGCCTTTCAGGTTCTGGAAAATCAACATTCCTACGCTTAGTTTTGCGCGAAGAGCGCCCAACAACTGGAAATATAATTGTTGCTGGAAAAGATCTGAATACTCTATCTGCTCACAAAGTTCCAGAACTTCGTCGTCAAGTTGGAACGGTATTTCAAGACTTTCGCCTACTTCCAAATAAGACCGTAACCGAAAATGTTGCTTTCACCCTGCACGTTCTCGGGTATTCACAAAAAGAGATTGATAGAGAAGTTCCTGAGGTTTTAGAGCTAGTTGGCCTAGAAGAGAAAGCAGATCGTAAACCTTCAGAGCTATCAGGTGGGGAGCAACAACGTGTTGCTATCGCTCGTGCTTATGTTTCTCGACCAGCAATTCTTATTGCAGATGAACCTACTGGAAACCTAGACCCCGCAACTTCAGTGGGGATTATGAAACTTCTTGACAGAATTAATCGTGAAGGAACAACAGTTGTTATGGCAACACACGATTCAAAGATTGTTGACTCGATGCGCAAGCGAGTAATAGAACTCGAAGGGGGCCATGTTATTCGTGACCAAGTCCGTGGCGTTTATGGTTATGCGGGATAGGCGGGGAATGAAATGAGAGCCGGATTTCTATTTAGTGAGGTAAAGATCGGTTTACGCCGAAATATGACGATGACTTTTGCGGTAATGATTACTGTTGCAATTTCACTTACCTTGCTTGGAATTGGCTTGCTCGCTAATTCTCAAGTTAAAGTTATGAAAGATTATTGGTATGACAAGATCGAGGTTTCAGTCTTCCTTTGCGGTTCACTTTCAGAATCACAATCTTGTGCCAGCGGCCCAGTAACTCAAGCTCAGAGAGATTCAATCAAAGCTGACCTTGATGCTCTTCCAGCCGTGCAAAACGTTTACTACGAATCACAATCTCAAGCATTCGCCCATTTTCAAGAGCGGTTTAAAGGTTCTGCTATTGCGCAGAATGTAACTCAGGACCAACTTCCAGAATCCTTTAGAGTTAAATTGAAGGATCCAACCAAGTTTGCCGTTGTGCAAAGCGCATTTGCAGGACGACCAGGAGTTGATTCTGTTCAAGACCAAAGAACGATTCTTGAGAAGTTTTTCAAATTACTGGCAGTACTTCGTGATGGTGCACTAGCAATCGGTTTAGCATCTGTTTTAACTGCAGCGCTATTAATTTCAAACACATTACGTATAGCTGCATTTAATCGCCGCCGTGAGACTGGCGTTATGAAATTAGTTGGTGCCTCCTCTTTTTCTATCCAACTTCCATTCCTGCTAGAAGGTATATTTTCAGCACTTGTCGGATGGGTTATTTCAACAGGGCTCTTGGCTGCTTTCAAGGCACTCGTCGATGCTCGAATCGCACCGCTTCTTAGTTTTACTCAATTCTTTAAATGGTCTGATGTGTGGGTTGCATCAAGTCTCTTACTTCTGACGGGAATCGTTGTTTCAACTGTTGCTTCCGTCGTAACTCTGCGCAAATACCTCAAGGTTTAAGCAAAACTAAGGACGCTTTGCCAACTTCCGTATTTATCGGAAGAATCAACTCATGTTCTCCCCGCTATCTTGGTTACGTGTTCGACTGGCACAGTGGCGTGGATCTAGATTCAACGCTACCACCGCGTTTTCCACCCTCGCGGTTCTCGTAGCTTTTGCGGTAGGAGACCAAGTTGGACAAGCCAGAAATAAATCTCCTGTTGATGAATCCATAACTAAAATTCTTAAAAAAGATGCACAGGCTCCCGAAAAGAAAGTACTGCAACGTGCTGCTATCGAAGCAGTATTGAAGGCTACCGGTGATCAATGGGCAAACTATTTCCCTCAATCAACTGCAAAGGTTTTTACCCAATCACTTCAAGGTAGATACAGTGGAATTGGAATTTGGCTAAGAAAGAACAGTTCTGGTGTAATCGAGGTATCAAGTGTTCAGCCAAAGTCGCCAGCGGCTAGAGCCGGCATAAAAGTATTGGATTCAATTACTGAAATTAACGGAACAACGATTGAAGGCTCTTCAATAGCTACTGCTGTTGCACTATTACGTGGTAAGGCTGGTAGCACAGTTCAAATGCAGCTTGAGCGTGAACAGAGGCAATATCGAGTAAACATAAATCGCGAAGGAGTTCTCAGCGGAGACGTTGTGGCAAATCAAATCGCACCAAATATTGTTTATATTCAAGTTTCTGCCATAAGTAGCAATGTCTCAGGAGATGTTTACATCGCCCTGGGGAAGTACTCCCATAAGAACGGAATTATTTTAGACCTCCGTGATAATCCAGGTGGACTGATCGACGAGGCCGCAAACCTAAGTCAAATCTTCTTAAGTGAAGGTCCGATAGTTTCATATACCCGAAAGGGAGAAGCGGATCGAGTTTTAACTTCACAAAACACATCACCAGAAATTGCACCTATGACAGTCTTAATTAATCGTTCAACCGCTTCTTCTGCTGAGGTTATTACAGGCGCCCTTCAAGATCGTAATAGAGCGGTAATTCTCGGCGAGAAGAGTTATGGCAAGGGAACGGTCCAGGAAGTTTCATCGCTATCAGATGGTTCAAAACTTGAATTCACTGTTGGAAAGTATCGAACCCCATCAGGCCATCAAATTGATCAAATTGGAATTAGTCCGGATCTATTAGTTCCAGAAAACCTTGCAATCACTAAGGCGATTCAAGTCCTCAGTGGTTTGGCTGCGCTCGATAAGGGGCAAAACACAACAGGAAAGTAATCCGATACCAACTACCAAGTATCCTTAACCAGTGGAATAAATCCACGATTAATTGGGAATGGAGGTGGTCATGATGGTTAAAGAGCTGGGCAAAAAACTAATTGCGCAGAATAAGAAAGCGCGTCACGACTACTCCATTGAAGATGTCTTTGAGTGTGGAATTGTCTTATCAGGCACAGAGGTTAAATCTCTTCGCGCCGGACGTGCTTCGTTAGTGGATGGCTTTGCCATGGTTAATAACAATGAACTTTGGTTATCCGGTGTTCATATTCCGGAGTACACCGAAGGGACTTGGAATAATCACACACCACGTCGCGAGCGAAAGCTTCTTATGGCCCGCAAAGATATAGATAAGTTGGAAGCGCTCACCAAGCAAGGTGGTCTAACCCTTGTGCCGCTTTCACTTTATTTTAAAGATGGAAAAGCAAAAATCGAGCTCGCTTTGGCAAAGGGTAAGAAAGCCCATGACAAGCGAGCCACACTCATGGAGCAACAAGCCACTCGTGAAGTCAATCGCGAACTCTCTCGCCGCAACTCAGGCAAATCTGAACGCTGATTATTCTTCTATCGCTGAAAGAATTGAGCGCGGTTTAGGGTTCTAGCGGTTGTGGACTTACAATTTACCTAAGGAAAAAACTACATATTGAAAAGTAATTGCTTCACAGCTTCATGAATAACCATGGGGGTGAACGGTCTCGACTTTAGTTGTTGAGCCAGGTGAAGCGGGCCGAGGAAGCCGGGATGATCTCGTAAACCATGAAACCCGTGCAAAACATAAGTGCAGATGCAAATCGCACTGATTTCGCTATCGCTGCCTAAGCGATTTAAGTGAATCCGTTAACCCAAGTTTGCTCTCGCCTTGGATGTTAGCGTCGCTAGAGAGCTCATCTGAATATGGTGTTAAGGACATACTCGGAAAAATAAATCTTTAACTGCGTTCGTTGACTACTTGTGTTCGCGAGAGTCAGGACAGAGAAAGCGCTTAGAACACTACGCCCGTAGAAGCCCTGACTGAATTCTAGAGGACCCGGGTTCGATTCCCGGCACCTCCACTTAGCTCTTGCTTTTCTTTTGTGTCCTAGATGTTTTTCGTATTGCTATCGCATTTGCAACAAGGGCAGCAGTAAAGATAAATCTTATAAAAGGGCTCTTAACTGTAATTATGAGAATTATTGAAACAATCCCAGATATAACTGCAATTGAGTAAATTAACAATTTTCTTACATCTTCATTTAAACGTTCAAAACTATTGACGGTTGCAAGAAAGTAAGAGATCGGCGCCCCAAGTAGGGATATCGCGATTAAGAGTGAAACCATCAGCGCAAGGGATCTCATGCCTTAAGGATATAACTTTGCCAATCGGTTAGTTTGCTAGATAATTGCCATATGAGCACAAATCTGGGATCAGGTAACTACGGCGAGATGTTAAATGCCTTGCTGGATGACCTAAAGGCTCTTCGCGTTTCGATTGAATATCTTGAGAAGTTTGAGGTGGATAAAGATCCACATGGCATGGCTATAGCAAGAGATTCGCTAGCTCTTAGAAGTCAGCAAATAGCTCTTCGAATAGCTGATAATCACCAAATGACTTTTCCATCTTTAGAAATTAAGGAATTACTTGCATCAAATAAGTCTTCATCAAAGGATTTAAGACAATTTCTTGATTATCCTATGGAATCTCTTCGCAAGTTTGCTCTCTCTGAAATCCTTCGGTCATCAGTTTCAGAGTAGCGTTACATTTCTTTTGTATAAATATCCAATAAGTAACGCTTAACTTCAGGAAATACCTTTATTCTTTTGGGCTAAGGATCGAGATGAAGTATCCTTTATTCATGTCAAAAGTCTTAGCAAAGCTTCCAGTAGGCGAGCGTGTGGGAATTGCATTCTCCGGCGGTCTTGATACCTCAGTTGCAGTTGCTTGGATGCGAAATAATGGAGCAATACCATTTACCTATACTGCTGATCTTGGCCAATATGATGAACCAGATATCGCATCAGTTCCTGGCCGTGCTAAAGAATATGGCGCAGAAGGATCGCGCTTAGTTGATTGCAAGCAAGCACTTGTTGAAGAAGGATTTGCAGCGCTTGCCTGTGGAGCTTTTCATATTCGTTCTGGTGGCAAGACTTATTTCAATACAACCCCATTAGGCCGCGCGGTTACTGGAACACTTCTTGTTCGCGCAATGCTTGAAGACAATGTTTCAATTTGGGGCGATGGCTCAACTTATAAGGGCAATGACATTGAACGGTTCTATCGTTATGGCCTGCTTGCAAATCCAAGTTTGCGAATCTATAAGCCATGGTTAGATGAGGATTTTGTTACTGAGCTCGGCGGCCGTAAGGAAATGTCTGAGTATTTAACTGCTCACAAGTTGCCTTACCGTGATAGTAAAGAAAAGGCATATTCAACTGATGCAAATATTCTTGGGGCAACTCACG
>CAIJOE010000084.1 GCA_903822245.1 uncultured Actinomycetes bacterium | reverse complement strand
GCTCCCAACAATAGGTTCAAAAGAATTAGTGGCTTGGCTTCCAACACTGCTCGAATCTAAGACCATTCTCTATCCCAAGACGGCTTACCCAACTTATTTAGTTGGTTCAATAATCGGTAAGGCAGAGTCAATAGCCGTAGATATCGATTCTGCTAATTGGCCTAAATCGGATTTAGCTTGGATTAATTCACCATCCAATCCGACTGGCAGAGTTCATAGCGAGGCAGAATTAAAATCAGTTGTTGAATACTCACGAAGGACGGGTAGCGTTGTCGTGAGTGATGAGTGCTACTTGAGTTTTCCTGCAAATGAAAAAGTCCCGATTTCAATTCTCAAAGTTGCAGCGGGAGATAATAAGAATTTACTTGCCGTTCATTCCATGTCTAAGCGTTCAAACTTGGCAGGCTATCGGGCAGGATTAATTGTTGGAGACCCTGAATTGATAAAGCGAATTCTTGAAATTAGAAAGCATGCGGGGATGATGGTTCCCCTCCCGGTACAACGGGCTATGACAGCAGCACTAGGTGATGAAGAGCATGTGCAAGTACAGGCTAAGCGCTATCGGGCTCGGCGAAATATTTTACGTCCCGCACTTGAAGCCGCAGGATTCAAGATTGATTTCACTGAAGCAGGTCTATATATCTGGTGCACTCGCAATGAAAGTGATTGGGATTCAGTCTCTTGGCTTGCCGATCGAGGCATTCTTGCAACTCCTGGTAATTTTTATGGCGAAGCTGGAAAAAACCATATTCGAGTTGCACTAACGGCAACCGATGAGCAAATTTCAGAAGCCGCAGAACGTATTACGAAGTCGCTTTAGTTATGGCAATTTTACTTGAATCTGCATTTGTTAGCGCACAAGAACTATTTTCAAGAACTGAAAATTTAGTACGTGTTGTCCTCTCTGGGCGAAGACGAAATATGCAAACCGCTTTTGAGCGAATTGATATTCGCCCAGTTCTTATTAAAGGAACTCTAGCTATTCAAGTTATGGAAAATGATGGTCGAGTAACAACTGCAAAAAATTATGCTCTAGGACAGTTAGATTTCAAAGCATTGATTGAAAGTGGATATTCCAATATTTTGGTGGAGCACACTTCTGGTGCTCTATCTATTCGAATCACCAAGAAAGGTGAAGCACTAGTCCATGAGGATAAGGGCGCAAGGCAACAAAACTTAGAGCACGATCGCAAGAAAGAACGCCTACTAGATCCCTCCGACCCATTCTTAATTGAAGTGGGGATATCTGATACATCTGGAAAGATAAAACCCTCTAAGCAGGATAAGTACTTACAAGTCGAAGAGTTTCTACGTATTTTGGTGCCAACCTTAAATGGTGCCATTGAGGCTGGGCATATTGCCAAACCAACCGACAATGAGCCACTTACTATCGCTGATCTAGGGTGTGGAAATGCTTATCTGACTTTCGCGGCACACCAGTATTTAAAGAGTATAGGAATGCCAGTCAAAGTTATTGGAATTGATATTCGAACACAGTCACTTAAGCGAAACAGCGAAATTGCAGCAAAGCTTGGAATTGAAGAAAGTTTAATCTTCAAAGCGGAAGCAATTGATCAAATGTCTATTCAAAGTGCCGACATCGCAATTGCATTACACGCATGTGATACTGCAACTGATGATGCAATTGCCTGGGGTGTAAATGGGGGTTCAAAAATTCTCTTAGTAGCTCCTTGTTGTCAACATGACTTACAGACGCAAATGAGTAATGTGCCGGAACCTTGGAATTTACTAACCCGGCATGGACTAATGAAAGAGCGACTTGGAGATTTGCTAACTGATGGCCTTCGGGCGCAATTATTGAAATTGCTCGGCTATAGAACTGATGTAATCGAATTTGTAGGCGGAGAACACACGCCCCGCAACATAATGATTCGCGCCGTTAAGACCGGTGCGAAAGCAGATCCACAAGATCGCAAGATTTATGATCAAATGCTAAGCCAGTGGCAGATTAGCCCAGCGCTTGAGGACCGTTTGCAGTTCTAGCCCGCTGATTTCACGTAGTCGATAAGCGCATTTCGCTCAACTGACAACTCTGAAATTTGATATTTAACTACGTCACCAATTGAGATTATTGATACCAAGTTACCTTCTTTATCCACGATAGGAACGTGACGGATTTTCTTCTCTGTCATTAAGTTCATAATTTCATCAACTGTAGAATCTGGTGTACTTGTTGTAACTTGAACAGTCATTATGTCTCTGACGTGCAGCTCACTTAGTTTATGAAAATTAAGAGGAATAGCTTGAACCACATCTCGCTCGGAAACTATTCCCTGGATCTTGTGGCCATCAGTAGATACGACCAAGGCTCCTATGCGAAGAGCAGACAAGGCTTGGGTCAACTCTTTGAGAGTGGATTCAGGGGATATGGTCTCTACCATTTTGCCACCTAACAGACTTGAAACCTTCATACGCACCTCTGCCTTCGAATTCATGGAAGGTGCCCATAGTCCACCTAGGCTTCGGGCAAATCAATAGGCGGCAGAACTTTTCATAAATTATGAGCGTAGCCCCTTCAAAATCCCCCTTTATTTGCGGTGGCGCACCGCAGATACTCTCAAGTAAGCCCTTACCATTTTTTTAAGCTTCCCTACCCTCTAGAGCTAGTCGGAAGGAAATCAATGTCGCTTCTTTCTTGGAAACTACATGGAAATGGTAAGTCTGTAGGAGCTGGTGAAGTCGTTTCAACTGATGAACGCCTTGCTTGGCCTCTAACAATTGGTGTGGGAATTCAACATATCTGTGCGATGTTTGGTGCCACATTCTTGGTACCGATCATTACCCATTTCCCACCATCAACCACTCTCTTTTTCTCAGGAATTGGAACCATTCTCTTCTTGATCATCACTCAAAATAAGGTTCCAAGCTATCTAGGTTCCTCTTTTGCCTTCCTTGCACCAATTGGTGCTGCGATGACAAATGGTGGAATGGCTGTAGCTCTTGGTGGCATTCTTGCTACTGGTGTTCTTCTTGCCCTTGTTGGCTTGATCGTTAAGCAAGCAGGAATTGGCTGGGTCAACTGGCTATTGCCACCAGTGGTTACTGGTTCGATCGTAATGATTATCGGACTAAACCTAGCTGGCGCTGCAAAGAACAACTTTGTTACCGCTCCCGTAACAGCAATTGTTACTTTGGCTGGTGTCGCTATAGTCGGTGCAGCTACCAAAGGTTTCCTAAATCGGATTAGCATTTTTGCTGGCTTGGTTATCGGATACGCCTTTGCTTGGCTTCACGGGGATATGAACTTTGATGGCGTAAAGGCCGCTAAGTGGGTCGCAATGCCAAACTTCACAACTCCAACTTTCAAGATGAGCGCCATTGTGCTTTTCATTCCAGTGGTTCTTGTATTGATCGCAGAAAATGTTGGCCATGTTAAGGCCGTTTCAGCGATGACTGGTAAAGATCTTGATGACCAAATGGGTAATGCACTTTTGGCAGACGGTCTTGCTACAACACTTGCTGGTGCTGGTGGCGGTTCTGGAACTACGACTTATGCCGAAAACATCGGTGTAATGGCTGCAACCAGAATTTACTCAACTGCGGCTTATTGGATTGCCGCACTTGGCGCAATCATCTTGTCGCTATCACCAAAGTTTGGAGCTGTTCTTAGTGCAACTCCAGCCGGTGTTCTTGGCGGAATCGGCGTTGTTCTCTACGGCATGATCGGAATTCTTGGTGCCAAGATTTGGATCGAGAATAAGGTCAACTTCGGTGATTCAACAAATCTATTCATTGCCGCAACAACTGTGATTATCGGCATTGCTGATATGTCATGGCACCGTGGTAACTATTCCTTCAATGGAATTGTTAATGGAACCCTCGTTGCAGTAATTGGCTACCAATTACTACGTGCGCTTAATAAGGCCGTGGGTAAGTAAAAAGTTACCTAAAATGGCCCCGGGTTCGCTCGGGGCCATTTTCTTTTGACGATAAGGTTATGAAGTGAGTAAATCAAGAGGAGCAATACTTCTCGTAGGCGGAATGGGGACCAGACTTCAACCCCTGACTTTGCAAACTCCAAAGCCAATGCTTGCCGTTGCAGGAGTTCCATTTACAGAGCACCAAATAATTAAAGCCAGAGAAGCTGGAATCTCGGAAATTGTTCTTGCCACATCGTTTAAAGCTGAATTGTTTGAGCCTTATTTTGGTGATGGTTCTAAGTTTGGAATAAAGATCAAATATGCTGTGGAAAATCAGCCACTTGGCACAGGTGGAGCTATTGGAAATGCCGCCAAATCACTTGGAAATGTTGATCTAGTTGCTGTTTTTAACGGTGATGTTCTAAGTGGTCACAATTTAGATGCGCAGTTTAATTTTCACGAGGCAAATAAAGCAGATGTGACGCTTTTCTTGACCGAAGTAGCTGATGCCAGAGCTTTTGGGGCAGTTGAAATGACTGGTGATTTCAAAGTTACTGCCTTTAATGAGAAGATGGAAAATCCACCCACAAACACAATTAATGCTGGCTGTTATATTTTCAATCGTGATGTTATTGATCAAATTCCAATTGAAAAAGTCATAAGCGTGGAGCGTGAAACCTTTCCAAATCTGCTAGCCAGTGGAGCTAGGGTCTTTGGTTATATTGATCGTTCGTATTGGTTAGATATTGGAAATCCACAAGCACTGCTAAAGGCTTCACATGATTTGGTTAGCGGCGAAATTTTTTCAGCAGCAACACCAGCCCACTTTGAAGAGTACTTGGCTCTTAAAGGAGCCCAGATTTCCGAGTTGGCCCAAGTTGGTGGCTACAGCGTCATTGGTGCTGGGGCTAAAGTGATGGCCGGGGCCAAAGTCATGGGCTGCGTGCTAAATGATGGGGCAGTAGTTGGAGCGCGCTCGAATTTGCGAAATTGCTTTATAGCCCCAAATTTTGCAGTGCCGGATGCAACCATCGCCGAAGGTGCATTTTTCGGTTATTAATCTGGTCTTTAGGGGTAAAAACCCAAAAAATAACGAAAATAAGTTAATTCACGCTCAAATTATGGGCTCAAAAACTTGACGGAAAGGCATTACAAGCGTGTAATTCTCCCAACGCCCACCAATGGCGGTGAGCAAATCTTTGAGGAGTACCCGTATGAGCGATCCACGCCCGGTAGGAATAGAAGGCGTAATCAGTAGCGACGGCATTGAACTTTCCTGGCAAGAGCGGGCCCTATGCGCTCAGACTGACCCAGAAGCATTCTTCCCAGAGAAGGGTGGCTCAACTCGCGAAGCAAAGCGCGTGTGTCTCTCATGCGATGTTCGCGGGGAGTGCCTGGAATACGCACTAGCTCACGATGAGCGCTTTGGTATCTGGGGTGGTCTTTCAGAGCGTGAGCGTCGACGCCTAAAGCGCCGTTCAGCTTAACTTCTAAGAAATAGCGGTTATTTTCTCAAATAATTACCGCATTTTAAGAAAACTAGTTAAGAATTAATAAGTGAGCGATAACTTCTTTGTTACTGCCATTGTGGTTTCACACGATGGTGCTACTTGGCTCCCTGAAGCGATTACTGCTATCTCAAGTCAATCACGTCCAGTAAATCGAATTATCGCAGTTGATAACGGCTCCCTGGATGGTTCAGAAAAGTTACTTTCGCAATCAGGAATTGCAGTATTAAAAAGTGATCGCGAATCTGGTTTTGGTGATGCGATTGATCTAGCGCTGGCTCACTCCAAACCAATTCCAGATCAAGAAGAACTAGTTTGGTTATTACATGATGATATTGCGCCAACGCG
>CAIJOE010000083.1 GCA_903822245.1 uncultured Actinomycetes bacterium | reverse complement strand
TACGAACATATCCGTTTTGGATCTTGCGCATTGATGTAGAAGTAATAGCAATTACTGCTCCAAAGCTTCGAACAATGCCATCGATGATCTTGTTATCAGTAAAGATCAAACCACTTGTGAGCTTTTGACCAGGACGCATAAGAACGGCTTCATTAAAGGAATCTTGATAAAGATCTTTGCGAGCAGCTCGTGTAAATACTGAAACCTTTTCTGGCGCCTGAACCGGCACGCTGCGATACTTAAAGACTGCAGTTAGAACACCTATTGCCACTACTGCGAGGGCAAGAAGTGAAACAACTAATGGCTTTAATAGCTCTTCGCCATGTTCGTGGTGGCCCGCATTAACAATTGGTTGTAACCAATTAACTAGTGCGCTACCTGAACTTAATAGGAAGCCTGAAGCAACTGAGCCAATTGCCAAAATTGCCATTGGTAACCACATAAGAATTGGTGACTCATGAGGGTGGGCCTTATCGTCCCAACGCTTTGCACCAGTAAAGGTGAGCACAACAACGCGGGTCATATAGAAAGCAGTAATTGCTGCGCCTAGCAGAGTCGCTCCCCCGAGGAGTATTCCCTTCGTCCCGCCAGCATTTAGTGCTGTTTCAATAATTTTATCTTTGGAATAAAAGCCAGCAAATGGTGGGACGCCAAGGATGGCTAGGTAACCAAGACCAAATGTGACAGCGGTGATTGGCATTGCTTTAGCAAGACCACCATAGCGACGCATATTTACTTCATCATCCATGCCGTGCATCACTGATCCAGCGCCCAAGAACATGCCGGCCTTAAAGAAACCGTGAGTTAGTAGGTGAAGGATGGCAAATGCATAACCAACTGGACCAAGGCCGGTTGCCAAGATCATGTAACCAATTTGAGACATGGTAGAGGCAGCGAGTGCCTTCTTAATATCATCTTTAGCAGTACCGATAATCGCACCAAAGAGCAGCGTGATTGCGCCAACACTAACAACCATAACTTGCGCAGTAGGTGAAGCATCAAAAACAAAGTTAGAGCGAGTAATTAAATAAACACCTGCAGTAACCATGGTTGCTGCGTGAATAAGCGCTGATACTGGAGTTGGACCAGCCATTGCATCACCAAGCCATGATTGCAATGGGAACTGCGCTGACTTACCGGCAGCAGCCAATAACAACATTGCACCGAGGGCTGTAAGGGCCGCAGGTGAGGCATGAGGGGCGCCATCTTTAACACCAGCAAAGCTCACAGTTCCAAATTGTGTAAAGGCAATCATGATTGCAAGTGAAAGCCCAACATCACCAACACGGTTAGCGACAAATGCCTTTTTAGCAGCTGTGGCATAGGCCGGCTTTTGATTCCAGAAACCAATCAAAAGGTATGAGGCAAGACCAACGCCTTCCCAACCAACGTAAAGATTTAGATACGAATCACCTAGAACAAGTAGAAGCATTGCAGCTATGAAAAGGTTTAAATAAGCAAAAAAGCGTCGACGATTCTGGTCATGAGACATATATTCAATCGAATAGATATGAATCAGAGTCCCAACGCCAGTAATAAGAAGGACAAAACAAATCGAGAGCTGATCTAGAAGAAGGGAGGCATTGACTTGGAAATTCCCGACTGAGATCCACTCAAAGAGTTTTTGCGTAAGTGGGCGATCGGCCGATGACCTTGAATGCATCTGGAAGAACTCATAGGCACCGATAAAGAAAGTGGTTGCAGATACTGCAGTTGCAAGTAGATGGCCCCACTTATCACTCTTTCGTCCAGATAGGAGCAAGAATGCAGAACTTGCAAGTGGTAGCGCAATTAGAAATACAATCAGGTTATTTGCGTTCATTATCGCTTCAACAAACTAGCATCATCAACAGATGCTGATCGACGGGAACGAAATATCGTGACAATAATCGCTAGGCCAATTACAACTTCACAAGCAGCAACAACCATAGTAAAGAAGGAAGCAACTTGACCGTCCAAATTTCCATTTAGACGAGAGAAAGTTACAAAAGCTAGGTTTGCAGCATTAAGCATTAGTTCAACACACATAAAGACAACGATTGCGTTGCGACGAACCACAACTCCAACTGCTCCGATTGTAAAGAGGGCAACTGATAGATAGAGGTAGTTAGAGATATCCATTTAGTCTTCCTCCACTTCTTTCACTTCTAATTCAAAGAGCGCACTCTCCAACATATCTCCACGAGCTTTAAGGGTTCCTGAGATAGATGATGGGGCTGGTGTTCCATCTGGCAGTAGAGCTGGAACATCAACTGCGTTATGGCGGGCAAAAACACCTGGCGCTGGTAAACCAGCGGCCTCTGCCAAAGAATCTTTTCTAAAGCGAGCAATCGATTGATCGCGTTGTGCCGTGCGAGACTTTATATTTTGACTATGCGCCAAGACCATTGCGCCAAGTGCGGCGGTAATAAGTAAAGCTGAAACAACTTCAAAAGCCCAGACATATTTAGTGAATAACTCTTCGGCTAGTGCTTGCACATTTCCTTTAGCATTTGCTGTCTCAACACCGAGTGATTTTGCACCAACAGTTGCCCGGCCAACTAGTGAAATCAATAGTCCACCAAGTCCAACCGCGGCCACAATTGAGGTGGAACGCTGACCCTTAATGGTTTCTACTAATGAATCAGAAGAATCAACACCAACCAACATAAGAATAAATAGGAAGAGCATCATTACTGCTCCGGTATATACAACTACTTGAACAATTCCTAGGAAAAGTGCACCTTCGGCAATATAGAAAAAAGCCAAGGTAATCATTACCCATGCAAGAAGTAGCGCTGAGTGAACTGCTTTCTTTGCAAAAAGCATTCCAAGGGCAGCAATTACGGCAATAGGAGCCATGATCCAAAATAGAACTGCTTCTGGAGTCTTGGTTGCACCCATTTGAAGAGCCAGGCTAATCATTGTCCGGCTCCCTTAACATTTCCTAAGTAATAATCAATATGGGTCTTTCCTGTTTCCATTGCGTGAGGTGGTTGCAACATACCTTGGCGAAGTGGGGCAAGTAGATCTTCTTTTTCAAAGATCAGCTTTGCACGTGATGAATCAGCAAGTTCATATTCATTGGTCATCGTTAGTGCCCGAGTTGGGCAAGCTTCAATACAAAGACCACAGAAAATGCAACGTAAGTAATTGATTTGATAAACCTTGCCATAGCGCTCACCAGGTGAGAATCGTGCTTCCTCAGTGTTATCTGCGCCCTCGACCAAAATTGCATCTGCCGGACAGGCCCAAGCACAAAGCTCGCAACCAATGCATTTTTCCAAACCATCTTCATAACGATTTAGTTGATGACGACCATGGAAGCGCTCCTCAGTAGGAACTTTTCCTTCTGGGTATTGCACGGTATTTGCCTTCTTAAACTGCGTAACGAAAGTAACCCAGAAACCAAGTAATTGCTTAAAGAATGATGAAGCTTCTTGACTTTCAATTGGCGTATTAGCCTTAGCTGCAGCGACTAGTCCTGCATCATTGGATTTCGGAGTCAATGAATTATCCATTTAGCGCATCCGTCTTCTTAGTAGGAAGTTCAGGAACTGGGAAAGATGGGGCTAAAACATCGCCTAATTGATCCTCGATTTCTCGCTTCTTCTTTGAGCTTTCCATGAATTGCATGACGGTCAGAATTACCAGAACAACTCCTACGGCAAAACTGCTCACTACTACTCGTGAAGCACCATTGTTTGACATCAAGCGCAGAGTGGAAACGATCATGATCCATACCAAACTAACTGGAATCAAGACTTTCCAACCAAATTTCATGAACTGGTCGTAACGCATTCGTGGCAATGTGCCACGCAGCCAAACGAAAATGTAGAAGAAGAATGAGACTTTGGCTAAGAACCAAATCAATGTAAACCAACCACCAAGCCAATTCTCAGTAAAACCTAGACCAGGAAGAGCGTGGTAACCACCAAGGAATAACGTGGAGGCTAGAGCGGAAACTCCAATGATGTTTACATATTCAGCCAAGAAGAAGAGTGCAAATTTAAGCGAGCTGTATTCAGTATGGAAGCCACCAACTAATTCACCTTCTGCTTCAGCCAAGTCAAATGGTGCTCGGTTGGTTTCGCCAACCATTGAAATCGCATAAATAACAAAAGATGGGAAAAGCGTTACACCAAACCACCAATTGTGCTGCGCAGCGATAATTGCATTTGTGGACATTGACCCGGAGTAAATAAATACTGCAACAAGGGAAAGCCCCATTGCTACTTCATAGGAAATAACTTGCGCACTTGAGCGCAAGCCGCCAAGTAGTGGATAGGTTGAACCTGAAGACCAACCCGCTAGCACAATGCCATAAACACCAAATGAGGCGACAGCTAAAATATAGAGAACTCCTACTGGAATATCAGTTAATTGCAACAAAGTCTTATATCCAAAGAGATTTACAACCCCAGTCATTGGAATAACTGCAAAAGACATAAAGCAGGCAGTTACCGAAATAACTGGCGCAATTACAAAAACTATTCGATCGGCAGCAGCCGGAATGATGTCTTCCTTAAGAGCAAGCTTCACGCCATCGGCAAGTGATTGAAGTGAGCCACCAGGCCCAGTTCGGTTTGGACCAATTCGCATCTGCATCCAAGAAACAATCTTGCGCTCCATGACAATTGAAACCAAAGTGGCAAGAACGCAGATTACAAAGACAATCAAACCTTTAACAGCAGTCAGCCAGCCAGGATCTTTTCCAAGTAGTTCTAATGTATTCATGCCTTCACCACCGTAACTTGACCGCCCACAAAACCTAGGTTTGCAATTACTTGCGAGCCTTGTGAATTACGTGGCACCCAGATTGATTCATCTGACATTTTTGATATTGCTACAGGAAGAATTATTGATCCAAGATCTGAAGAGATGCGAACGTTTTGTCCTTCGCTAACTCCAAGGCTCGCGGCTCGATTTGCTGAAATATGAGCAACTGCAGTGCGCGCAGTGCCAGCCAAATTGGCTTCGCCAGCCTGCAAGGTTCCAAGGTCAAGTAGTTGGCGCCAAGAGCTAAGGGTTAACTTATCTCCTGAAGCACTCTTGCTTGCTAGTGAAACTTTTGTGAACTCAGCCTTTGCGCCATCCCACTTACCAAGTGCTTCTATTTCGCGACGAGTAGCAGCAACGGTTGGAAGTTCAATTGGGGAACCAATCTCTTCAGCAATCATCGAAAGGATTCTTACATCGCTACGATTAAGTGCTTCGGTAATTCCCTTTTCAAATGCTCGTGGGCTACCTTGCCAATCAAGGAAAGTTCCACTCTTTTCAACAACTGCAGCTACGGGCAAAACAACATCTGCGATTGCAGTAACTGCGCTGTGTGAGATTTCAAGTGAAACTACAAAAGTATTTAGAAGTTGTGAAAGACCTTGATTTGAGATATCCATTGGATCAACACCGCCTATAACAACGGCATCGAGTGCGCTCACATTATCTGAGCCGAGCGCAAGTGCGCTCAATATTTCAGAGGTGGAACGACCAGGAGTAATTGGAAGTGATGAAACCGACCATGCACTTTGAATATCTACGCGAGCAGCGATGTCAGTAATTGGGCGACCACCTGGAAGAAGATTTGCAATTGCGCCAGATTCGATTGCGCCACGTTCACCTGCACGCCGCGGAATCCAAGCAATTTTGGCACCAGCCTTTTCGGCTAATTCAACTGCGGCAGATAGTGCGCCAGTTGTTTCAGCTAAGCGCTCACCAAGAATTACTACGCTCTTTTCAGTAAGTCCTGACACTTCAGAAATAGTTGAAACCAACTTTGCCTTTAACTTCACTGAACCACGGCTTGCATAAGGAGCATCACTTGTAACAAGTAGACCACGCTTCTTTACTTGCTTAAAGATGCGAAGGAACACAATTGGTGATTCATCTTCTGGCTCAAAGCCAAGAAGAACTACATGATCTGCTTTGTCTATATCTTTGTAAGTTGTAGTCGAATAAGCTGCTACGCCTGCAATAAAAGATGTCTCTTCATCTGAATGTGGGCGGGAGCGGAAATCAATATCGTTTGTGCCAAGTGCCACGCGGGCAAACTTGGAATAACCATATGCATCTTCCAAAGTAGCGCGGCCACCAACTAGAACGCCTGCTCGCTTACCTTTCAAACCATTAGCTGCGGCGGCAATTGCCTGCGGCCAAGACGCTTCGTGTAATTCACCATCTTCCCCACGAATCATTGGAGATGTCACACGTTCTCTTGCTGCTAAATACTTAAACGCCCAGCGACCTTTATCGCAGTTCCACTCTTCATTAACTAAAGCATCTTCACCGGCAAGACGACGAAGCGTCTTTCCGCGACGAATGTCAGTACGCATTGCACAACCAGATGCGCAGTGCTCACAAGCAGAATCAACCGAAATCAAATCAAAAGGACGAGATCGGAATCGATAAGAAGCGCCAGTTAGCGCTCCTACTGGACAAATCTGAACTGTGTTTCCTGAGTAATATGACTCAAAAGGATCATTCTCATAAATACCTACTTGTTGCAGAGCGCCACGTTCATTGAGAGTGATAAATGGATCACCAGCAATTTCATCTGAGAAGCGAGTGCATCGAGCACAAAGTACGCAACGCTCCCGGTCTAGAAGAACTTGTGAAGATATCGAAACTGGTTTATCAAATGTTCGCTTCACGCCTTCGTAACGAGATTCTGGACGCCCATTACTCATAGCTTGATTTTGAAGGGGACATTCACCACCCTTGTCACAGACTGGACAATCTAATGGGTGGTTAATGAGCAACAACTCCATGACTCCCTTTTGCGCTTTATCCGCAACTGGTGATGAAAGCTGAGTCTTTACAATCATGTTGTTCTCTACCGGTATCGTGCAAGAAGCCTGTGGTTTTGGAAATGCGCGGCCATTAATTTCAATATCAACCAAACATTGGCGACAAGCACCTGCTGGTGAAAGAAGTGGATGGTCACAGAATCGAGGAATTTGAATTCCCAGCTTTTCTGCGGCGCGAATAACCAGAGTCCCCTTTGGGACAGTTACTTCAAAGCCATCGATTACAACGGTAATCATTTCTACTTCAGTTAATAGCTCCGGAGTCATTACGAATTCACCACCGAAAAATTGGTAGATGCAACTGGGTCAAATGGGCAACCACCGTTGCGTTGGTGTTCTAGGTATTCGGAGCGAAAATACTTAAGCGAAGAAATAATTGGCGCAACTGCGCCATCAGCAAGTGCGCAGAACGAGCGACCTGCAATGTTGTCACAAAGGTCAAGTAGCTTTTCTAGATCCGCTTCAGTTCCTTTTCCAGCTTCTAGATCATGAAGCATTTGCACTAACCACCACGTGCCCTCACGACATGGCGTGCACTTTCCACATGATTCATGCTTGTAGAACTCAGACCACCGCAGCGCTGCCCGAACAACACAAGTTGTTTCGTCAAAGATTTGAAGTGCTTTGGTGCCAAGCATCGAACCAGCAGCAGATACACCTTCATAATCAAGGGGAACATCTAAATGTTCAGCCGTAAAGATTGGAGTTGATGAGCCTCCGGGAGTCCAGAACTTAAGATGGTGACCTTTACGAACACCACCAGATAGTTCAAGAATTTCACGAAGAGTGATTCCTAGCGGTGCTTCAAACTGTCCTGGATTCTCAACATGGCCAGAAAGTGAGTAAAGAGTGAACCCCTTACTTTTTTCAGTTCCCAATGATTGGAACCATTCAATCCCATTAGCAATAATTGCTGGAACTGAGGCAATTGATTCAACGTTATTAACCACGGTTGGCTTGGCATAAAGGCCGGCGATCGCAGGAAATGGTGGTCGTAAGCGAGGTTGCCCACGAAAACCTTCTAGGGAATCTAGAAGCGCAGTCTCTTCACCGCAAATATAAGCACCAGCACCTGCATGCAAAGTTAATTCTAAATCAAAACCTTTTCCGCCAATATTCTTTCCAAGTAGCCCCGCTTTGTAAGCATCTTCGATTGCTTGTTGTACGCGACGAAAAACGTGAACAACCTCGCCGCGAAGATAAATAAAAGCGTGGTTTGCGCGAATTGCATAGGAACCAATAATGATTCCTTCAATAAGTGAATGTGGGTTTGCTAGAAGAAGTGGCATATCTTTACAAGTGCCAGGTTCCGATTCATCAGCGTTAACAACTAGATAATGATCTTTATTATCGCCTTGTGGAATAAAGCCCCACTTGCTTCCAGTTGGAAAACCGGCGCCGCCACGACCGCGCAGACCTGAATCTTTAATCATTTGAATTACAGCATCAGGTTCCATGGCAAGTGCAGTAGTTACTGCTTTGTAACCACCATGACGCTTATATCCCTCTATTGTGAAGGAATCCTTCTCGTCCCAATGCGCTGAAAGTACTGGTTGAAGTTTTGTCATTATTTTGAATCCTTCGCAATCTTCAAACCGCGAAGTGATGCTTCACCTGCAGAGATACCTTCATTTGCCAGACCATCGTCTAGCCCAGCTAGAACCGCTGAATTCTCTTTCCACGTGCGAAGCTTGTTTGGACCACGAGTTGGGGCTGGTGGATTTCCAGCACGCGCAGCATCAACTAAATCGTTTACAGATTGTGGGGTTTGGTTATCGTAAAACTCCCAATTGACCATTACAACAGGCGCGTAATCACAAGCCGCATTACATTCAATTCGTTCTAGTGAAACTTTGCCATCTTTTGTTGTTTCGTGATTGCCTATACCTAGGTGATCTGAAACAGAGTCATAAATTGCATCCCCGCCCATGACTGCGCATAGTGTGTTTATGCAAACGCCAACGTGATACTCACCGACTGGTTTGGTTAGGTATTGGGTATAGAAGGAGGAAACGGCAGTTACTTCAGCGGTGGCTAGCTCGAGAATCTCGGCAATTTTTTCAATCCCACGTGGCGATACAAACCCATCAATAGATTGAACATAGTGAAGCAGTGGCATTACCGCTGAACGCGATCTTGGATAGCGAGAAATAATTTTATCCATGATTGCAATTTGTTCGGTTGTAAAATCTGTAGCTGACATTAGCGATCAACACCACCCATAACAGGATCAATAGAGGCAACTGCGCCAATAACGTCAGCGATCATTCCGCCTTCAGCCATTGCTGATGTTGCTTGGAGATTATTGAAAGATGGTTCACGGAAGTGAACTCGGTATGGCCGAGTTCCACCGTCAGATACCAAGTGAACGCCAGTCTCACCACGAGGTGATTCAACTGCGGCATAGGACTGTCCAGCTGGAACACGAAAACCTTCAGTAACAATCTTGAAGTGGTGAATTAGTGATTCCATTGATTCGCCCATGATTTCGCGAATATGGTCAAGTGAATTACCCATGCCATCTTTACCGACTGAAAGTTGTGCTGGCCAAGCAATCTTCTTATCGGCGACCATTACTGGTTGCCCTTCGGAAATATCTAGCTTGTCGCAAGCTTGTTCGATAATACGTAATGACTGCTCAAGTTCTTCCATACGAATCAAGAAACGACCATACACATCACATGACTCGGTAGTGATTACATCAAATTCATAATTCTCATAGCCACAATATGGCTGAGTCTTACGTAGATCCCATGGAAGTCCGGCAGAGCGAAGTACTGGTCCAGTAATTCCAAGAGTGGTGCAACCGGCTAAATCTAAGTAACCAATACCTTGAGTGCGCTTCATCCAAATAGTGTTACCAATTAGCAGCCTTGCATTGTCTTTAAAGTTAGTTCGCAATTGTGAAACGGTTTCACGAATTCGCTTGGTTGCTCCCTTAGGTAGATCTTGAGCAACTCCGCCCGGGCGCACATAAGCCATATTCATACGAAGACCTGAGATGTATTCAAAGAGGTCCAGCACTAATTCACGTTCACGGAAGGCAAAAATCATTGGTGAAAGGGCGCCTAATTCAAGGGCGCCAGTACCTAGGGCGACCATGTGTGAGGAAATTCGATTTAACTCCATCATTAAGACGCGGATTTCACTGGCGCGCACCGGAACGTCATTTGTTATTCCTAAAAGCTTTTCAAGTGACAGACAATAAGCAGTTTCATTAAAAATTGGCGCTAAGTAGTCCATGCGGGTTACAAAAGTAACTCCTTGGGTCCAAGAGCGATATTCCGTGTTCTTTTCAATACCGGTGTGAAGATAACCAATACCGGCACGTGCTTCAGTAATCGTTTCGCCTTCGAGTTCAAGAACTAAACGAAGCACACCGTGAGTTGACGGGTGCTGTGGTCCCATATTTACAACTACGCGCTCTTCTTTAGCCTGGCCAATCTCAGTTACAAGTGAATCCCAATCGCCACCGGTTACCGAATAAACGCGACCTTCTGTAGTTTCTTGTGATGGTGCATATGCATCATTATTAATTGTCATCGGTATGACCTGCGCTCTGAAGGTGCTGGAACCGTTGCACCCTTATATTCAATCGGAATTCCACCAAGTGGATAATCTTTACGTTGTGGGTGGCCTGGCCAATCATCTGGCATCAAAATTCTTGTTAGCCCTGGATGCCCATCAAAAATAATTCCAAACATGTCAAACGTTTCTCTTTCGTGCCAATTATTTCCAGCCCAGACTTCAACTAGTGAGGGAATGTGTGGGTTTGAATCTGGGACACTAACTTCTAATCGAATACGACGATTATGAGTAAGTGAAAGCAATGGATAGACCGCATGCATTTCACGATCCTTATCTTCTGGATAGTGAACCCCACTGACCCCAAGACACATTTCAAAGCGAAGTGATTGCGTATCACGAAGCTTAAATGCAGTCTCAACCAGCTTTGACGCCTTAACATGCAGAGTTAACTCACCGCAATGAATTACTACGCGTTCAATGGCATCACTAAATTCTGGATAGGCGCGTTCTAATTCGTCGGTAACCTCATCAAAGTAACTGCCATACGGGCGTTCTGCTGAACCAGTACTTGCACCACTACGGACTAGCCCACCAAAGCCTGAGGTGTCGCCGCTTCCGTGGACGCCAAACATTCCTTTTTCGTTGCTCATGCAAGGAGCCCATTTAATTGAATAGTTGGTTTGGCGGCGAGCGCAGCAGCTTCAACTTCGCGAATGATTTGCTCGCGGTTAACGCCAAGCTTTTCATTACCGATGTGTTCGTGAAGCTTCAAAATTGCATCCATCAACATTTCTGGACGCGGCGGACAACCTGGCAGATAAATATCAACTGGCACGACGTGATCAACACCTTGGACTATGGCGTAGTTATTAAACATTCCGCCGGAAGATGCGCAGGCACCCATCGCAATAACCCATTTCGGAGCGGTCATTTGATCGTAAATCTGACGAAGTACTGGTGCCATCTTGTTAGAAACACGACCAGCAACGATCATTAAATCTGCTTGACGTGGTGAAGCGCGGAAAACTTCCATACCAAAACGAGCAGCATCGTGTTTTCCACCGCCAAAGGCCATCATCTCAATTGCGCAACAAGCAAGACCAAATGTCGCAGGCCACAATGAGTTCTTGCGCATATAACCAGCTAGTTTTTCAACAGTGGTAAGCGCAAATCCAGCAGGTAATTTTTCTTCTAGACCCATTTGATTAATCCCATTCCAATCCACCGCGGCGCCAGACATAGGCATAAGC
>CAIJOE010000082.1 GCA_903822245.1 uncultured Actinomycetes bacterium | reverse complement strand
CTAATTTATCCAAGAGCGCACCTAGGCCAAGATTATCGACGCCGTCCCATTTAAGTTCAGAAACTTGGGTTTCTATTTCCATATCACTGCGAAGGTGTGTGAGCTCGTGATTTAGTAATACGTTTTCAATATTTGATCGAAATGAATCCCCTGCTTTACCAGGAACTTTGTCAGCATTTGCTATCAATTTTTCGAGCGATCCATATTCAACAATCCATTTAGCGGCCGTTTTCTCCCCAACGCCAGGGATCGATGGCAAGTTATCACTTGGATCGCCACGCAGGGCTGCAAAGTCTGGGTACTGGGCTGGAGTGAGACCATATTTAACTTCAACTTCTTCTGGAGTCATTCTCGCAAGATCTGTAACTCCACGTTTTGGATATAAGACTGTTGTATTTTGATTAACCAACTGAAATGAATCTCTATCACCAGTGCAGATAAGAGTTTCAAACCCATCTTTCTCAGCGCGCTTTGCAAAGGTCGCAATAATGTCATCTGCTTCAAATCCTTCCACGGCGAAGTGCCTAATCCCAAATGCATGCACTAATTCGAATAGATAGGAAGTTTGTGATCTAAATTCATCAGGAGTCGCCGAACGATTTGCTTTATATTCTGGGAATCGCTCGCTTCTAAAAGTCTTGCGAGAAACATCGAAGGCTGCCGCAATATGAGTGGGCTTCTCAGATGCAATGAGGTTTATGAGCATTGAGGCGAAACCATAAATAGCATTTGTTGGCTGGCCACTAGCAGTCGCAAAATTCTCTACGGGTAGGGCATAAAAGGCGCGATAGGCAAGTGAATGCCCATCAATTAATAAAAGTCTCTTCTCAGCGCTCATTTCACGGCAGTCTATTGGTTAGACTTGCACACATGAGTGATTTCCTTAAGATCGTCCAAGAGCGTGGCAGCGGAGCCCTGGATAAAAAGATGGGGATCGAAATATTGGAAGCCTCACCACAGAGAATGGTTGCTCGGATGCCAGTGGAGGGAAACACCCAGCCAATTGGTTTATTACATGGTGGTGCCAATGTTGTATTGGCTGAAAGCCTTGGGTCAATTGGAACCCAATTGCATGCCGGTCCAGATCGTCGAATCGTTGGTGTTGACATAAATGCAACACACCATAAGTCAGCCATGAGCGGATTTGTTACCGGGGTTGCAACTGCTATTTCACTTGGGAAAACGATGTGCAGCTATCAAGTTGAGATCACCAACGAGCAAGGAGAGAGAACATGCACTGCGAGAATAACTTGTCTAATCCTCGCAGAACGAACTTAGTTATTAGTGATGGCCAGATTCTGCGCCAGTACCTAGGTATGCAGCTCTAACAGCTGGATCATTTAGCAAGTCACTAGCCTTTGCCTCTTTAACAATCTTTCCAGTTTCTAGAACATATGCTCTGTGTGCACGTTGAAGTGCTTGCTGGGCATTTTGCTCGACTAGCAAAATCGTTGTTCCAAGTTCCTTATTAATCGAAGTGATGATGTTGAAGATATTTTGAATCATCATCGGCGCTAAGCCCATTGAAGGTTCATCAAGGAGCAATACATCTGGGCGAGCCATAAGCGCACGACCAATGGCCAACATCTGCTGCTCGCCACCAGAAAGAGTTCCACCAGCCTGACTAACACGTTCTTTAAGTCTTGGGAAAAGATGGTAAACCTTCTCGAGATCTTCATCCATCTCATTCTTGCGGTCTTTACGTGAGTACTTCCCAATTTCAAGATTCTCAAGAACTGTCATTCCAGGAAAGATTCCACGTCCTTCTGGGGCTTGTGAAATTCCAAGATTAACCCGCTCATGTGCTGGGACCTTTGAGATGTCTTCGCCATTGTAAGTAATTGATCCACTGGCAACAGCACGCAGCCCCGAAATTGTCTTTAAAGTTGTGGTCTTACCTGCGCCGTTTGCCCCAATCAAAGTAACAATCTCACCCTGTTCAACAGTGAATGAAATTCCTTTAATAGCTTCAATCTTGCCGTATTGAACTCTTAAATCTTTAACTTCAAGACGCATCAGCTGGTGCTCCTAAATATGCCTCAATAACCTTTGGATCGTTCTGAACTACAGATGGAATGTCATCAGCGATCTTACGTCCGAAGTCCAAAACTGAAACTCGATCTGAGATACCCATGATTAGTGACATGTCGTGTTCGATAAGCAAAACGGTATATCCCGCATCACGAATCTTTTTAATCGTATTTGCCAAAGCAACTTTTTCTGCAGGATTAAAACCAGCGGCTGGCTCATCTAGAAGCACAATCTCCGGTTCGGTTCCAAGGGCACGTGCGATTTCTAGGCGACGCTGATCGCCGTATGGAAGATTCCGTCCGAGCTGGTCTGAGCGATGATCAATGCCCATAAACTCAAGTAGTTCGTGCGCACGAGCACGGCCTGCTTTTTCTTCGCGACGGGCGCGAGGAGTTCCAAATAGCGCACCCACAAGTCCAGATTTCTTATGAACGTCGGTAGCGGTCATGACATTTTCTAGCGCAGTCATATCTCCAAAGAGACGAACATTTTGGAAGGTACGCGCCACGCCACGAGCCGTAATCTTGTTTCGCTTAAGCCCAATAAGGCTTTTACCATTGAAGTTAATTTCACCTGAAGTTGGCTTATAAACACCGGTGATTACATTGAAGATTGTGGTCTTACCGGCACCGTTAGGTCCGATTAGTGCGCAAATCTCTCCCTTGTTCACATGGAAATTAACGCTATCGAGTGCCTTAACTCCACCAAACTGCATAGTGACATTATTTAGTTCAAGAATCTTTTCGCTCATTATTCGCCCGCCTTCTTTGCTGCGCCTAATTTTTCACGTTTCTTGCGAGGCAATAGGCCGTCGGGACGAAGATTCATAATCAAAACAAGTGCAATTCCAAATACTAACTGTCGGGCATTTGAAATGAAGCGAATACGCTCCGGAAGATAAGCAAGAAGCACGCCACCGAGAATTACGCCCCACATATTTCCCATTCCACCAAATACAACACAGGAAAGGATCAACACCGAAACGTTAAAGGTAAACATATTTGGGGCCACATATTGTGTCTTAGAAGCGAAGATAACTCCCGCAGCTCCGCCAACAGCAGCTCCAATACTAAAAGACCAAACTTTATAGCGAAGAATTGGGACACCCATCAAGATGGCAACATCTTCGTCTTGGCGAATTGCTTCCCATGCACGGCCTGGGCGACGGACTGTAAATCGGCGAATCATCCAGATGACAAGAAGAATAAGGATCAATACAACCCAGAAATAAGAGGTGTTGTGGACGATGTCGAACTTGATACCAAAAGTTTTTGGTGGAGTTGGGATGCTTGGAATACCAGTTGATGCGCCAATTGACTGGGTATTAAGAGCAACGATGCGAACGATTTCTCCAAAGCCTAGAGTAACAATTGCTAGGTAGTCACCCCGAAGGCGCAAGGTTGGAAGTCCAAGTAGGACACCGGCAATCATTGCCGTTCCCATACCGATTGGCAGAATTTCCCAGGTATTTAGATGAGTCCTAGTTCCAAGAATTCCAGCTGTGTAGCCTCCGATTGCAAAGAATGCGACATAACCCAAATCGAGCAAACCACTCTTTCCAACAACAATATTTAGACCAAGGGCCATCAATACATACATACCTACTGGATAAACCAATACCGCTTGATATGAACTAATTGGAGTGTTCAAGAAACTAGTAAATGAGAAATCTCCGCCGTATGGAAGAAGCCCAACTAGTCCAATGAGAATAATTACGAAGGCAACTCGCTTTGGACGGTTCCAACCTTCCCAAAGTGCTGCGCCTTTATCTCTTAAATTAACCATTGCTTAGACCCTACTTTGCTGAATAGCTTCGCCAAACAAACCATTTGGCTTGAATAGAAGAACAAGAACTAGAACTGAGAAAACTGTGACGGCCTTCCATTGCCCACCGATGATTGCTGAGGCGTACTGCTCAAATAATCCAAGAGTTAAACCACCGTAGAAAGCGCCACGAATATTTCCGATGCCACCAAGTACAGCTGCGGTAAAGGCTGCTAGTCCTAGGTTGAATCCAACATTGAAGACCGTAGTTTCATAAACCTGCATATAAAGAAAAGCTGCTGCGCCTGTAACTAGCCCTCCGATTAGGAAGGTAGCTGAAATTACTCGATTTAGGTTTACACCCATCAGCTTTGAGGTTTCTTCGCTCATCGAAACTGCGCGGATCGCTTTACCAAGCAAAGTCTTGGTGACAAAACGATCAACCATAAAGAAAATTAGCGCAGCTGAGATGATTACTAGGAAAGTATCGATACGGATGTCGACTCCCCCAATAGAAATTAAGTTAAATTTTGTGAGCAAGCGTGGCGTAGGAACTGGAGCAGATTTGGTCAAAATACGGACACCCTCTGAAATCATGATTGAAGTGCCAATTGCCGAGATCAAACTTGCCAAACGGTTTGTACCCTTTGATCGCAAGCGACGATAAGCAACTAGTTCAACCAAGACAGCTGTAACGCCGGAAAATAGCATTGAAGCTAGCAGGATCAGAAGCAATGTAGCGACTAATTTGAATCCATGTAGCGCATCGTGAGCGCTTGTAAATTTAAAAATATCTCGGGTAACAATTACGGTGGCAAAAGTACCTACCATGAAGATTTCGGAGTTCGCGAAGTTAATCAAGCGAAGTACTCCATAAACCATGGTGTATCCGAGGGAAATCAATACGTAAATAAGGCCAACTGCCAGACCATTTATTAATAATGGCCAAAATTGATTTACAACTACCGAGAAATTCATCAGGCTCTTTTCGAATTCTTATGAGGGCTATAAATAAGAGGTTCTCGAACTGCTTCTATTTCTAAAAGCAGTTCGAGATCTCGTCAAACTTTTACTACTTAAGTACGACTAAGAGTTACTTAGCGCCCTTATAAGTAATAACGCCACCCTTTACAAGGAAGCCTCCGATTGGAGCTCCACCGACAATGTCGCCATAGCGGTCGAACTTAACCTTTACGCCAGCCAAAGTATCGAACTTGTTGTTCGCGATACATGTTTGGATTCCTGGACGTGTGATCTTTCCTGACTTGATGCAAGCAAGGAATACGTTTGTAGCATCAAATGATGATACGACGTATGTGTGTGCATCTGCCTTAGAGATTGCTTCTCCGGTTGCCTTTGTATAAGCAGCCTTTTGAGCATCTGTAGCTACTAGTGTGAATGGTAGATCTGGAGCTGTTAGACGTACGCCTTCAGCTGCAGCTGCGCCAGCACCAGTGATGAAACCTGTGTTAACAGTTCCGTCGCCTGAAGCTAGAACACCCTTGTATCCGCCATCCTTTAGAGCCTTAGCAAGTGCGCCTGCTTCTGGATAGTAACCAGCGTAGATAACTACGTTTGCGCCTGAAGCCTTAATCTTTGAAACTTCTGAAGTGTAATCAGTTGTTCCCTTTGGCTGGTGGCTATAAGCAACAGCTGTTAATGACTGCTTCTTCATTTGTGGAGCCAAGTATTCAACTAGACCAGTTGAGTATGTTTGTAGGTCATCTAGAACGTACACCTTTGGAGATGTAACGCCTTCTGTTGCCCACTTAACAAGTGATGTTCCTTGTAGTGAATCTGGAGGAACGACACGGTGGAAAATTGGATATCCATTGTCTGGTGACTTTGGATCTGTAAGTGTTACACGAGTAGCTGATTGTGAAACCATTGGAATTCCAGCTGCCTTGTAAGCAGGGAATGAAGCAATAGTTGCACCTGAATAAGCGCTACCAACGATACCGACAACAGACTTGTTTGATGCGATACCTTGTGAAACTGGACCTGCAACTGCTGGATCTCCTTGATCGTCAGCCTTGATTAGGTTTACCTTAATCGCTGGCTTTGAATCGTTGTACATCTGCAGTGCTGTAAGTGTTCCAAGAAGTTCATCTTGGCCTGCTAGTGCTTCGCCACCTGAAAGTGGTCCTTGAAACACGAGAGATACTGAAGTTACTGCACCTTGTGCAGAAGTAGAAACAACTGTTGCCAAAGCAAGAGCAGCTGTACCTACAACGCCAAGAATGCGCTTTGTATTCTTGTTCATGTAGACCTTCCTGTTTTTCTGTATTTCTACAGACTTGTATTTCCATCCCGGGACAGGGAGATGGCAAGGGTATAGGTGAACTTAGGGTTAACTCAATCTGAATTAGCCAAATTCGCCACTCTTAATACGATTGTTACTTAGCAGAATTGAGCGTGAAATTACCGCTCGGGAACTGAATCTGGGGAGATTACGGCCTCAGCGACCGCCTTCATACTAATCCGCCGGTCCATAGCCGCCCGCTGAATCCAACTAAAGGCCTCGGGCTCGGAGAGATTTAGCGCCTGCATCAATATCCCCTTGGCACGGTCTATTAACTTGCGGCTTTCCAGTCGCTCGTGAAGATCGGCTACCTCATCGCTAAGTGCTCGCATCTGCAAATGGCGGCTCATCGCAATCTCAATTGCGGGAGTTAGGTCACCGATGCTAAAAGGCTTAACAACATAGGCCATCACTCCCGCATCTCTGGCACGCTCAACTAAATCTCGTTGACTAAAAGCGGTGAGCATCAAAACTGGAGCAATTTCAATTATCTGCTCGGCTGCAGTAATTCCATCCATCTCTGGCATCTTGACATCAAGAATTGCTAAATCTGGCTTGAATTGTTTGGCAAGGGAAATCGCTTCCACGCCATTGGTGGCTTGCGCAACAACTTCATAACCCGCTTCAGTTAACATCTCGACTAAATCTAGACGGATCAACGCCTCATCTTCAGCCACGAGTATTCGTGCCGGTGTAATTTCATTACTGCTAGTCATGTGCCTCGAGTCGGATTTGAACCGACACTGTGCGGATTTTGAGTCCGCCCTCTCTACCGTTGGAGTACCGAGGCTGACCCATGGCAACCGAAGTCGCCATGGAAGTTCAGAGTATAACCGTTAAGAATTAGCTCCGATAAGCAGGGTGTACGCCATCGATTGCATCGCCGACGATATGGACTCGAAGCGCATTGGTAGAACCAGGGATTCCTGGAGGCGCACCGG
>CAIJOE010000081.1 GCA_903822245.1 uncultured Actinomycetes bacterium | reverse complement strand
ATAGTGGCGGGTGATCTTCATGTGCTTAGCGTCGCGCGTGGAGCCAGATGCGTCAATGGTTAAGTTTCACCCAATAGAACTTGCAGGTTATTTGCAGTTAAGAAAATACTGTGTGCGCCCGAAGGGATTCTAACCCTGTCAGCAGCACCTTGCTCATAGGCTAAGTATTACCCAACTAACTATGAAACTATTTACAACTGCCAAGCCCGAACTCCACCGGTGACTCCAGCCGAGTTTGGCACGATCACAATGTCATCTCCCATGAGGGTTAGATCTCGTTGCTGAATGCTATGAGAGTTGCCGCCACCAATATAAAGGCGGTCCCATAAAAATACTGGTCTGAGCTCTGACACCATTAAGCGAACGCGGCGTGACCAGAAGGTATTTCCCATTCTGCGTCTTTCACGATCTCCAATCCACGTGTCATATGTAGTATTTCGGCGCACTGTCGCATGAGATAACTCAAAGTGAGGAGAAAGTTTTCCTCCATGAAAAACTGAAAAACCTAGACCTGTTCCCAAGGTAATCACTATCTCAAGACCCGATCCAGTAACTATTCCAGCGCCATGGACCTCAGCATCATTTAAAACTTTAGCCGCCATTCCTAACCGCACGGCAACAGCTGCCTGAAGATCAAAGCCCCACCACTGTTCTTTAAGCTCTGGACTCATGTGGGTATGCGGCCCGGCCTCATTAATATAGTGAGGGGTTGCAACAACAACGCCATTTCGTATCATTCCGGGCACGCCGATTGTTACTCGATCAGATTGTGGAAGCTGACTTTGAATTAGCTCCAGAGTTTCAAGAAACTTTTCAGTTGAGAGCGGGTATGGGGTCTGTATACGAAGAGGTGTTGCATGCATTGTTCCTGATTCATCTAAAACGCAGGCTTTAATATAGAGCCCACCACAATCGATGGATAGCGTCATTAGGCTCATAAAACTATCGATCCCTGCACCCGGTAAAGATACCTCTGATTCAGATATCAGAGAAGAAAAGCCCCGAGTGTGAAAGGCACTCGAACCTTAACTTGTGCGCCCGAAGGGATTCGAACCCCTAACCTTCTGATCCGTAGTCAGATGCTCTATCCGTTGAGCTACGGGCGCTTAGCGAAGTCGCAATGGTACCTGCTTTTTACAGTCCACCCAAACGCAGTAATTCTTCGCGAGAAACTGCCTTAATTCTTGGTTTTCCGTGCGGTTCGCCTGCCGCAATTTCGGCAGCATTGATTGATTCCCAATGACTCTGCGTAATTACTTTATCGCTAGCAACAAGCGTTGCAAGTTCTACAGCTGGTTTGGGCTCTTTCATATTAGAAAGTAATAAATTCATAACATCTGCGGCATCTGATTTATTGGTACCAATTACTCCGGATGGCCCACGTTTTGCCCAACCAACTACGTAAAGATTTTCACTAACATAGCCATCGGAATTTAATACTTTACCTTTTTCATATGGAATTCCAGTAAGCGGATCAGCTTCGTAGCCAATGGCAGTAATAATTAAGCCAGTTTTAATAACTTTCTCTTCGCCAGAACTTGTTGTGAATACAACTTCTTCAACTTTTCCATCACCGCGAAACTCTTTCGGAGTGCAGAGGAATTGGAATTCCATAGTGCGCTCGTGTTTCCCTTGTTCTAGTTCAGAAATAAGGCGCATCGCTTCGAGATTATTGCGAACCTCTTTCTCTGGCTCAGCACCTGCGCGATCAAGTGCTGCAGCAATATCTGCTGGCTGCATCAAAACATTGGTGTGTTCAAGTTTTGGTAGATCGCGAAGTTCAGGTGAAGTGAAGGCGGCAAACTCTGGGCCGCGTCTTGCACTAATTACAACTTTGCGAATCTTTGAATTACGTAGCGCATCGATCGCATGTATTGCAGTATCAGTTGCATCGAGCTCGCTTGGCTCGAGGGCGAGCATGCGCGCAACATCCATTGCAACATTGCCAGCGCCGATCACTACTGCAGTCTCACAGTCAAGATTCGGGGTTAAGGTAACCGCATCGGGGTGACCGTTATACCAAGGCACAAATTCAGCAGCTGAAATTGAGCCCGGTAGATCCTCGCCTGCGATGCCAAGTTTCTTGCCGAGTGCTGACCCGGTTGCAAGCACAACAGCGTCATATTTTTCCTTCAATACCTCTATAGATATATCGCGGCCAAGCTCAATATTTCCGTAGAGGTTAAAACCTGTAGTTGTTGCGATTTTCTCAAATACTTTAGAGACGGTTTTGATCTTTGGGTGATCAGGCGCAACACCGCTGCGAACCAAGCCCCAAGGCGTTGGTAGGCGCTCAATCATGTCGATTGTGAATGAAAGTTCGTCGCTCTGTAAGTTTTGTAGCGCTTGTGCAGCGAAGTATCCCGATGGGCCAGCACCGATAATCGCGATTTTGTAACTGCGCATTGAGCAAGTGTAATCACTCTGACATGTCGAGACTAGCGATCGCCCCTGCTTCTTCCATCACAGCGAAAATGGTGCGACAAGGCAGGCAAGTGGCTCGAGATTTAGTAGATTGTGGCAGTGACTTCTCCGGTATTAAATCCAAAGGCGCTGCATATAGTTTTAAATGGTGTGGCCGAGGATTCGCGAGTTCTTAAATGCGCTTGGTCACTCGGAAATGCTGGTTGGGATGTCGTTGTAGTAGGTGCGACTCCGTTTCACCACACAGATTCATTAACTATTGGTTATGCCAAAATATTACGTTTGCAATTAAAGGTCGTGGTATCGCAAGATTTAATTGCAAAAATATTGCGCCGCCTGCGTTATTACAAGCGCAGACTT
>CAIJOE010000080.1 GCA_903822245.1 uncultured Actinomycetes bacterium | reverse complement strand
GTTCGAGCAGGCATTCACAGCACTCAAGGGAAAGGTTGACGGCGTACTTGCTCCAAACGACAATAACGCTGCAGCAATCATCGCAATCCTTGATAAGAACAGCATGAAGGCAGCTATCTCAGGACAGGATGCATCTGTTGCAGGTCTACAGAACGTTCTTCTTGGAAAGCAGACAGCTACTGTCTACAAGCCATTCAAGGTTGAAGCAAAGGTTGCAGCAGATCTAGCTGTAGCACTTCTTAAGGGACAGAAGCCAAAGGCAGCTAAGAAGCTTGCTGATGGAACTCCTTTCATGGCTTCAACACCTATCTTGATCAAGTCAGCAGACGTTAAGACTGTTGTTGCTGGTGGAGATGCAAAGGCAGCAGACATCTGTACTGCAGCTGTTAAGGCAGCTTGCACAAAGTACGGCGTCAAGTAAGTAGTACTTACCCTTCACTAGTTAACTAGTAGGTTAAGTAAGACGAAGTGAGGGAACCTAGTGCTCATTGAGTACTAGGTTCCCTTCTTCACTATTATGGGCAAGTTGAGACAGTGTAGAAATCAAAATATCCATTAAATGAAATGAGATCCCAGTGACAGCTGCAGTGCCAGTCATCGAATTAACAGGCGTAAGAAAGAACTTTGGACCAGTTGAAGTTCTAAAGGGCGTAGATTTTTCAGCATACGCCGGCCAAGTAACCGCTCTCGTTGGAGATAACGGAGCTGGTAAATCAACTTTGATTAAAGGCCTCGCAGGAGTGCAGCCATACGATGAAGGACTCATTCGTTTCGCTGGCACCCAGGTAGAACTCACATCACCACTACAAGCTTCAGGTTACGGAATTGAAGTTGTATACCAAGACCTCGCACTCTGTGAAAACTTAGATATCGTTCAAAATATGTTCCTCGGTCGCGAAGAGATGAAGACCGGCACACTCAATGAGCCAGAGATGGAACTTCAAGCAATTAAGGCGCTCAAGAGTCTCTCTGTTCGCACAATGCAATCTGTTCGTCAAAAAGTTTCATCACTTTCAGGTGGACAACGTCAAACAGTTGCAATCGCTCGCTCTGTTCTTCGCGAAGCAAAGTTAGTAATCCTCGATGAGCCAACTGCAGCTCTTGGTGTTGCACAGACTGAGCAAGTTCTAAACCTCGTTAAGTCATTGGCATCCCAGGGTGTTGCTGTCATTATTATTAGCCACAACATCAGCGACGTATTTAAGGTTGCAGATCAGATTTCAGTTCTCTACCTGGGTCGTATGGTTGCCCACCTCAACACTAAGCAGACTACTTACGATGAAGTTATCTCTTACATCACGGGTACCAAGACTCAAGAAGGAGCAAACGCATAATGTCTGATACTCAGGTAACTCTCGCAAGCGGACATGAAGGCAGTGTTCGCGATCAATTTATTGCATATATCCGCCGCCTTAAGGGTTGAGAAATGGGATCAGTTCCAGCACTCTTCGGAATCCTTGTTCTTACAGTTGTTTTTCAAATAGCAAGCCCCTTCTTTATTACAAAGTTGAACTTCGTTAACCTTTTTGTTCAATCTTCAGAATTAATGATGCTCTCAGCCGCTCTCGTATTTGTTATCTTGCTTGCTGAAATTGATTTGGCTGCAGGTGTAACAGCCGGAGTTTCAATGGCGGCATTTATCGTCCTTGTAAAATCCGCAGGATGGCCTTGGATTCCAGCAATGATCATCGCCTTCTTGGTCGGTATGGCAATCGGTGCATTTATTGGTTACATGGTTGCAAAAATTGGTGTGCCTTCATTCGTTGTTTCCCTTGCCTTCTTCCTTGGATTCCAAGGAATGCAACTTGTATTGCTTGGTGAAGGTGGCGTTTATCGCGTTGAAGTTCCAACAGTTCTAGCAATTATGAATAAGAATCTGCCACCACTTGGTGGATGGATACTTTTGGTCCTATGTACCGTGGCTTCATATGCAATCTCTGTATGGGATCGTGGTCGTCGTTCAAAGACAGGTCTACAAAATAAGCCTTTTGCAATCGTGCTTATAAAACTTGCCTTACTTGTTGTTATGGGTTCAATCTCTGTCTATTACATGAACATCAACCGTAGCCAAGGTGCAATTCCAATTAAGGGCGTACCAATCGTTATTCCAATTACGATCCTCGTTCTTACAATCGGTACATTCGTTCTTGACCGTACTCGCTTTGGTCGCCACCTCTATGCAGTCGGTGGTAATCCAGAAGCAGCACGTCGTGCCGGTATTAAAGTTGTTCAGATTCGAATCATTGCATTCACAGTCTGTTCATTTTTAGCCGTTATTTCAGGTGTATTTCACGCAAGCCGTATCGGTAGCGTCGATGGATCTGCAGGACGAACAATCGTGCTTTCGGGTGTTGCTGCAGCAGTCGTTGGAGGCGTAAGTCTCTTCGGTGGTCGCGGTCGACTTTCTCACGCAGTTGTGGGTTCGATTGTTATCTCAATGATCGATAACGGTCTCGGACTCTTGCAGATGAAAGCTGGTATCAACTTCCTTGTTCAAGGCGGCGTTCTCCTCCTTGCAGCAACTATCGATGCACTTGCGCGACGCCGTGGTGGAGTTGTTTCAAGAGCCTAATAATTTCAATACTTCACTAGCGTGAATGAGAAGCCCCTCATATGCAATCGGTTTGCATATGAGGGGCTTTCTCGATTTCTAATTCTTTTTCTCTTAAGTTAATATTTGCAACGTTCACGAGTTCTACGTACTAGCCCCGGCTTAGTAGGCGGCAACCCTCCACCGCGGTGGGG